>JAUWOG010000459.1 GCA_030612305.1 Armatimonadota bacterium
GGACGACAGTTCCGGGCAGCGCATCCACAGTCACTAGCCAGTCCGCGTCATGGCGGATTACTGAGTACACGTTCGTGCGGAGTTGACCAGCTCCCGGGGCCGGGCGCACAATGTCGACTTGTGGCTCACCGGCGAGCGATAAGTTACTTACCCGGAAGCTCAGTTGGCTGTTGATGACGCCGAGGGGCCACTCCCCCACTGTCTCGAACTCGATGTGGTTTCCGCTGTAGTCAACCACGTTGGCGGAAAGCGCTCGTCGGAGCAGCACGTAGTCTATCACGTCATCCGGCTTCGCCGCCCAGAGCTTCCCACCAGAGACCTCCCGCAATCTCTCGAAGCGCCGGGTCAGGTCCTGGGGAGTAAGGCACTTGTGCGCCTGCGGCACATTCCACATCACCAGGTGCGAAGTCTCATAGAGCCACGAGCCGATGAGAAAATCCAGTTCCAGATTCTCGGTGAGCAACTCATCCTTCCAGTCGTATCCCCCACGTATCTCCCCCGAAGCGCCCATGAAGTTGCCGATCTTATGCAGATCGAAGTGCTCACGGTTCGGCGAGCCGTCTATGTAGGCACATGCCAGATAATGCTGCTTGACGAGTTCGATGACCGGCTCGTAGTTGTGTTTGTCATTGGGGATGGTGAAGATGCGCACGGGATGGTCGAGCATGTCCTCCAGCCGGTACTTGCTCCATACCACCTCGCGGAAGAGGTCGAGGCCGGGCTGGGTGGGATAGGAGTAATGCGACCAGGAGTGATTGCCGACCCCCCATCCGTGTTGCATGAGGAACTTCAGCTCCTCCACGCTCATGTGCATGTACTCGTTGAGCGAGCTGCCAAATGCCGTCCGTTGCTGCCCGAGTTGTCCGGCAACGACGTCAACATGGCCCGGGAACCCAAACTGCTCGTGTACCGGCAAGGCATTGGCCAGCGTGTCAACCGTGCCCTCGTCATAGGTCATTGAGTACGCAAAGGGCGCGTCCTCGGGCCACGTGCATATCGCTACTTGCGGGGTGGATTCAGTCATGGGTAGTCCTCCGATACCGACATCAGGCACGGTCAAGGCGTTGCAGCTATTGTCATTCGTCAAACATAGGCCTCTATGCGGTCAAAGGCCTTGTGGATCATCTCCTCGGGGACGCAAAATGAGATGCGGAGATGGCCTTCGCCAGTGGGTCCAAAAGCGATGCCCGGAGTCGTTGACACGTGCGCATCCTGCAACAGGGCCTTGCAGAAGGCCGTAGCGTCCTGCGCCCCGTCTGCCCTCAAGATTCTGGGGAACATGAGATAGGATCCGCCTGGCTTGACGTAGGTAAAGAAGTCAGCAACACGGTCAAGGCGTTCACACATCACTTCGCGCGCCGCGAGGTACTTCTGCCTGAACTCTGCGACGCAATCCTGCGGGCCCTGCAAGGCAGCGAGCGCTGCATACTGCGAGACGACCGGCGCGCAAATCGCCATGGGAATGTGCGCCTTGGTAATCTGTGGTATCACGTCCTCGGCGGCATGGAGATAGCCGACGCGCCAGCCCGTCATCGCGTAGGTCTTGGTGAATGTGTAGCAACTTATCGCATGGCCTTTCATCTCCGGAATGGAGCCGATGCTGAAGTGGCGGTTGCCATCAAATACGAAGTATTCGTATGCCTCATCAGTAATGATCATGAGATTGTTTTCCAGGGCGATCTCGGCCAACTGGCGAAGCTCAGCCTCGCTGAACACCGTCCCGGTCGGATTCGATGGGGAGCAATACATGAGGGCTTTCGTTCTGGGCGTGATGGCCTCCTTGATAGCTGCAATGTCCAAGCGGAAGTCCTCTGCTTCAATCAAGGGCACCAATACCGGCTTGCCGGAGGCGATAGTCACCTGCTGAATGTGGGTGGAATACGTGGGCGTCGGGAGGATAACTTCATCGCCCGGATCAATCACTGCCAAGACTGCGGCCGCCAGGCCTTCCACCGCCCCAACCGTCACCAGCACCTCCGAAACCTCCGCGTTGACATCGTTATCCCGGCGCAGCTTTGTGACGATTTCCTCGCGCAAGGGCAAGAGGCCCGCCGGCGTGCTGTAGCCACCGACACGTCCGTCCTGTATGGCCTTGATAGCACCCGCTTTGATGTGTTGCGGCGTATCTGAGGTCGGTTTGGCCCATGAGAGAAAGGCGACATCGTCTATCTGACTGGACAATCTGGTCATCTCGTGAATCGCCGATTTGCCGATTTGCCCAACCCGATTGGCAATCCTGCTCTCTGCACCCATTATTCATTCCCTTTCACTCTGCTTGCGATAAAGGACTCCGAAGCTGAACTGTGAACTGCACTGCATCATTTGCGGGGAGACCTCCGGAATAAGGCTCAACAGCATCCATAGCCCATTCCCGCGTCTCTCCGCAATTCCTTTCTTTTGCTTCATGAATCATTCGGGCTAGCGGAGCACTATGATAATGGGAACGATTGGTCTGTCCACGAAGGGTGCCAGCAGCAGCCCGGTTCCTGGGTCCCTGAGGTAGTCGGGGGCCCACGAGAGGCTAATCGTTCGCACGCTGTCTATAGTAGTCCCCCATGACCCCCGTCGCGATCAAGGCCCCGTAGGCGAAACCGGCCGAAATCCAAGCCACTGTCTCAACCCAGTGCCGGGGTGGAGCCAGAACCAAGCCTGGATGCACCTTCATTAGGACCATGCCGGTGAATACCATCGCCGTCAAAACAGTGAAGCCGAACAGTGAGACCGCCATCCCTCTAGCCACCCCGCCGCCTTTGCCTCTGGCTCTCAGATGCGCGATCGCGCGCCAAGAGCCCCAAACCAATATCAGGTATGGCAACAACGTGAACAGTCCTATTATCAGAAGGTCAGCTACAGCCACAGGCGTTTACCTCCTCAGAGAGTGCCGTCAGGGCGCGGCCAGTTCTGGGCGTAGTCGGGGTGGCGGCACCCGTGCCCCGCCGGCCATTGCCTTTGTCCAGCGCAAGCTCTGCTTGCGCCGCCGTCTGGAGGACAGGCATCCTGCTCGCCGTGGAGTTCGCGCAGCGTTCCGCCAGTCAATGCCGTTGGTTCATGCCTTTGCCTTTCCCTCCAGGACGCCCAGACACCTCACTCCTCGAAAAACCATCACGATTTCAGATCCTGCGCACACCTGCCTGGCAGCTGCGGGCGGGGGGCACTCATCCCTACTACTCCATTGCCTGAGCTTCGTTGGTTGCCATCCGGATCGTGTCCACATCGGCGGACCCATGCCGGTCCAGCACGCACAGTTGCAGCCACATGTCTCCCTGCGGCAGCTCCGTCAGGCTGATGACGAACTCCGCCTGATGGAGACCCCGCACCGCGCCGATGGCATGACCT
>JAUWOG010000475.1 GCA_030612305.1 Armatimonadota bacterium
TGCCAGACGGCTCTGGGCAAGGCAGTCGAAGGCGAGGGCCTGCTGGGCCTGACACGCGCTTTCATCTATGCCGGTGCGCAGGATGTTTTGTGCAGCCTGTGGCCGGTGTCAGACGAGAGCACGAAGACGTTGATGGTATCATTCTACAAGGAACTGGACAAGGGGATGACGGTTGAGGAGGCGCTGCAACACGCGCAGGTGGAATTGATGCGCTCGGAGGCGACGCGCCATCCGTTCTTCTGGGCGGGCTTCGTCCCCGTCCGCGGCCCGGAATAGGCAGGCGGCGTGCGTTGGGTTGGGGAATAACAGGAGTGATACCATTTACCTGCTGAGGTTGAGAGGTTGTCTGATTTGAGCGACCAACAGCGATGCTCGGTATGCGGGCGAGTAGCCGGCGCCGATGACAGGTTCTGCGGCGGCTGCGGGACGCAGTTGGACCCGGCCGCCTCGCCGGTGCGGGTGGGCCGGGCATCAATGCACAAGCTGTTTGCGCATCTGCAGTCCGGGGAGCAGCGGCCGGCGACGATTCTGATGACCGATGTGACTGGCTTCACGAGTCTGGGCGCACAAGAGGATCCGGAGTGGCTATTCAATCTCATCAATGAGGTCTTCGGGGAACTGGTGGAGGTACTGGTTGCCCACGGCGCGCACATTGACAAGTACGTGGGTGATGAGATCATGGCGCTATTTGGTGTGCCGCTGGCTCAGGAGAGGACGGTGGAACGTGCCCTGCGAGCGGCACTGGCAGCCCACGACAGACTGCGGGTGCTCAATAGCCGGGGCCGGTTCGGATCCACGAATCCCAGTGTGCACACCGGCGTGAATCTGGGCACGGTGATGATCGGCGCGGTAGGCCATTCAGAACACGCCGACTACACGGTAATCGGCGATGCGGTGAACGTGACGAAGCGGCTCGAAGACGAAGCGCCGGATGGAGCGATATACGTAGGCGAAGCTGTCCAGCAGATAGCAGCCAAGGAGTTTGACTTCGAGCCACTCGGGGAGTTTGTGTTCGCCGGCAGAGAAGAGCCGGTGGTGGCATACCGTCTTCTGGGTGTGAAGGCTTCAGCGCCTGCAGACACGTCTGTCGAGTACACGCCGCTGGTGGCACGGGAAGCGGAACTCGAACTGATCGGCCAATACGCGCACGAGGCAGCGTCATCAGACCAGACGATTGTGTATGTTCTGGGCCCTGACGGGATAGGCAAGTCTCGCTTGATCGAGGAGTGGCAACGTTCTGCAGACGCGCAGCCTTTCCGGACTGTCAAGACAAGCTGCCACATCTTCGGAGAGCACTTCCCCTTGCTGCCTGTGGTAGATCTGGTCGCTCAGATGGTCGGCTTGCGTATCACGGGATGGCCGCCACGTATGGCCGGAGACGTGGACGAAGCCATGAAAGCATCCATGGGCGACGAGACGGCCCAAGAACGGCTGGCGGCACTGCTGCGTAGCCTCGATCAGCCTCTGGATGAGGAGAGTGGCGGTTCGTACGAATCGCTGTGCGCCGCTTTGACAGCTTTGCTGGCTGCCGGCTCAGACCATTCCCCGCTATGCCTTATCATTGAGGATGTCCAATGGCTTGACGAGACGAGTCACAGTATCCTCATGGAGGTACTCGGCGAGAGACGGAAGTGGCCGCTGCTGGTCTTGTTGAGCGCCCGTGAGCTGGAAGGCAAGTGGCCGGAAGGCCAGTTGGGCGAACATCGTCTGCGCCTTGGGCCGATGCCGCGTAAGGCGATGGAGCGCCTTGTGCAACGATGGGCTGCACCTGCGATGCTGTCAGGGCCCATGTTACAGGCCATCTGCGAACGGGCTGAGGGCCGACCCCATTTCGCCAGGGAATTGATCCGGGCCTTCAAGCAGCGTTCAGAAGGCGAGTTACGCGATGACCTCGCTCTGCCGACGACTGTCGAGGAGTCGCTCCTTTCCCAACTCGATGCTCTGCCACTTGGCTTGCGACGTCTCGTGCAGACCGCGTCGGTAGTGGGGGAGCCAATGTCCTACTCGATTCTGGAGGGGGCTATCGGACCCGACGTCGAATTGACAGGGGCACTGCTTGCATCCGCGACAGATCGCGGGCTGCTGCGTACCGGCTCTGCACCCGGTCAGTTCGTCTTCGCTCGTCCGCTTTTGTTTGAGGCCGTGTACGGCACCATCCCCCCAACGCAGCGCAAGAGCCTCCACGCTCGGCTGGCAGCTTATATGGAGGAACTCGTGGACGAGATGGGCGATGCGGCCATTCACACTGCCGCGCACCACGCCTACTTCGGATACTATGACGAGCGAGCGGTTGAACTGCTGCTGCGTTCAGCACGCGTGTATCGGCTCCAATATGCAAACCGGCAAGCCATCAGGAGCGTCAATCGCGTAACCGAAATCATTGGATCTCTTGCCGAGCCCGACAAGCTGCTGGATCAACGCCTGGAGGCGCTCTTGCTCATGGCGCAGTCCTATCAAGTCGTAGGAGAATTGCCCAGTGCTGAGGGAGCTCTTGGTGAAGCGGAAGCGCTCGTGGAACAGTGTGATGACGCCGACCTGGTGGCGCGCATCGCCACTGCAGCCGCGACATTGTACTTCATGGAGGGTAACCTCGCTGCTGCCGAGGAGGGCTTCAAGCGTGCGCGGGACGCATGCAGGCAACTCGGCAACAAACCGCGCGAGGGCCATGCACTGCTTGGAATGGGCATGTGTGCCCAGCAGACGGGGCGTCACGAAGAGGCCCTCGAGCTGTTCGCTCAGGCCGCAGAGCGAGGCGACGCGGCTCCCTGGGTCAAAGCGGCGGCACTCAACAATGCCGGCATAGTCCTTATCGGTGAAGGGCGCTATGCGGAAGCTGAGCGCTACGTCCTCGAAGGATTGCGGGCCAACGAAGAAGACGGCGACCGCCGCGGTGTGGCGCATTCAAAGGCCAGCATGGGCGAGTTGTGCTTCCGTCTGGGGCGTCTCGACGAGGCACGAGAATGGCTGCACGAAGCTGCAGCCGAGGCGGAGGAAATCGAGGACGCCGAATGTGTGCAACTGGCGACCATCTTCCTGACGAGAGTACATGCCATTGCAGGTGATACGCACGCCGCTCAGGAGGCGCTGGCTGCCTTGTCCGCTGTCGAGGCTGCAGGCGACGCCGAGATGCTGGCTCTGTGGAGAATTGCCGAACTCGATGCAGAGATTGTGTCTGTTGAACCCGCAGAGGCGCAACGCGGGGATATGGCTGACGGGGCCTCGCCTGGTGGCTTATCTGATCTCTACGACGAGCTCGCTCCGAC
>JAUWOG010000444.1 GCA_030612305.1 Armatimonadota bacterium
ACAAGCGTGTTGTCCCGCCAAGCCACGATGTCTATCTCCCCACGCTTCCCCGCGGACCACCAATTCGTCTCCACTATCTGATAGCCGGGCTTCTCCAGATACCGGCGCGCCACCTTTTCGCCGCGTTGCCCGATTTCGCGCGTGGAGGGAGGATCGGCCTCATCAGCGCCCTCCCAGCCCGGCATGCGCTCGCGGAAGAACCGCCTCACTGAGGTCACAAGGGCGGGCCACCACGGCTCGGACTGACCTCCGGAGACACGCTTCTCTGAGGCCATCTATCTCCTTGCTGCAGGCGCGGCGGATCACTACTTCGCCGGCGGCTCTTCGGCAGCCGGCTTTTCCGCAGCCGCCGGCTCAGCCACCAAACCCTTCTCCACCAGGTACTCGTACAGCTTCTCCGCCTCACCCGCGCTGGCCGCCGGACCAATCGCGAACCTCGTCTCGATGAACTCGCCGGGCTTCAGCTTGAGCGGCGTCGGCTTCAGTATCATGGTGTCAAATCTGCTCTGCGTGAACTTGGCATCGGACGCCCATAGCAGCCCCGGCTGGCCCTCGGTCCTGGGTGCCAGCCATACCCAGCCGACCTTGCCGAGGTCAATGTACTCGTCCCGTGCCACGCCCTCCCACTCCTGCTTGCCTTCAGTCGGCGTCACGAAGTACGCGGCTGGCAACCAGCCCCAGAAGCCACCCGCATCGGCGTCGTTTTCGCCGGTGTTGTACAGCCGGCTGGTGACCAGCAGGCAGGGCGTATCCGGCCGCACGGTCAGCTCGTATTCGATCCGCGCATTGCCGTCGGGCACGGGGTTCTTCTTATTGTCCAGCAGTTTCTCGGCGACGATCAGGACCATCTTCTCCTCGGCACTGTCCTTGATGATCTTCGCCTCGGCCGTCTCGGCCGGATACAGATACCCGCGCATCGAGCCGGTCCAATACAGTTGCATCCCAACGGGCAGCCTTATCTGTTCGGACAGTCCCGGCTCGAAGCTGAAGCCTCCGCCGGCGTTGGCCAGCGATATCGCCTGCTTGTCCTCGCTGATGGATATGCCTGTGATGGTCAGGTCGAGCGGCCAGGACCGCGAATTGCACAGCGGCGCCATGTCGCTGAGCGTCAGCAGGCCTTCGTAGGCCCCCGGCTTCAGCCCCGATATCGTCACCACCAGCCGTCCACTACTATTGGGCGGGCCCAGACCTTTCCTTTCCACCTTCACCGACGCACCAGGCGCACCGGCAAGATAGAAGCCCACAGTGTCGGCGGCTATCGGGTTCTTGTCGTCCTTGATGCCGAAGATGACCTCGGCCGTCTCACCCGCCAGACAACCCAATTGCAGCCTCTCGGTGGCTGCAGGGCGCGACGCGCCGTTCACCTTCATCCCCGACAGCGTGGGCGGCTTCGTGTCATCAAGCACCATCCACTTCGGCTTGTTGATGACCAGGATTGCTTCTCCTCTGGGTGCCATCTTCGGGCCGATCTCAATCTCGATGCGGCCCTCTGTCGCCGCGGCTTCCATCTTCGCCCACAACCCGTCGGCCACGCGATAGTACACCGTATCACAATGACCCATCGCGACAGCCAGACACAAACCCAGCGCAACCAGCACAGACCGTTTCATGAGGCTACCCTTCCTTTTCCGGTGGCGTGACCAGGCCCTTCTTCACCAGGTCATTGTAGATCTGCTCCGCCTCGGCAGGGCTCTCAGCGACTGCGAAGGCGAGCTTCATCTCCGAGAACTCCCCGTTCTGCCTTTTCCCGCCGGGCCCATAGAGCAGCAGGCTACCCCCCGTGAACTCGCCAAACGCGTGCGCCGAGACCCACAGCAGTCCCTTCTGTCCTTCCTGTGCAGGTGCCAGCCACACCCAGCCCGGCTTCCCGATGTTGTGATATCTCCCTTTGTCATTCCCACTGCCCCACTCCTGTTTGCCCTCGGACGTGAAGTAGTGCGGGCACGACAGCCAGCCCCAATTCGGGCCGATGCCCAGCTCCTTGTCGGATATGTTGATCGACCGGGTCGTGACCAGCAGCGCCGGCGTGTCCCGGCGCACTGTCAGCTCATACTCGAGCTTGACATTGCCCTCGTTCGGCTCGCCATCGAGGTCCTGCGTGATCGCCGTGACCAGCACCGTCTTCTCATCATCGGTGTCCGTAGTTATCTGCACATCCGTGAACTCACGCGGGTACAGAAATACACCGATGTGGGTAGTCAGCTTGGACCACGCGCCATTGGGCAGCAGAAGCTGCTGGACGATGTCGGGCTGCAGCCGGAAACCCGACGTGGCGTTGGCCAGCGACACCGTCTGCTTATCCTCGCTGACGGATATGCCCATCACGGTAAATGCGAACCGCCAGGTTGCAGAGTTACACAGCGGCGCCATATCCGCAAGACGCAGTGTGCCCTCGTACTTGCCGGCCGCCAGACCTGACATCTTCACGACCATCCGCGCTGAGCTCTGCGGTGGCCCGAGCCCGCTCCTGTCAACCTCCATCTTCACCCCGGGCGCATCATCGAGCCGAAACACGGCATCCGCGCCTATCGGGTTCTTGTCATCCTTTATCCCGATGACTACCTCCGCCGTATCGCCGCTGAGGCAGCCCAGGCTCAGTTCCCTCGTCGAGGACGGCCGCGAAGCGCCGTTGACCTTCAGCCCCGACAGCGTGGGCGCAGCAGTATCATCAAGCACCATCCACTTCGGCTTGCTGATGACGAGGATCGCTTCGCCATTGGGGGCCGCTTGCGGAGCGATCTTGATCTCGAGGCGTCCGTCTTTCACAGCCGCTTCCATCTCCGCCCACGAACCGTCCCCCTTCCGGTAGTACACCGGATCACACCTGCACAGGGCTGCAGCCAGACACAGTACCAACACTGTCGCGCCAACATTTCTCATTTTCTTCACCGCCCGCTATCGTTGCACTCAGAGGATATTTCCCGCCACCGCCGCCGATACCTGCCTGCGGGATCGCACAGCGTACGCCCACGCCGTCGCCTGGCGCAAGCACAGCTTGCGCCGTCGTTTGCAGGACAGGCATCCTCCCCGCCGTGGAGTTCGCATGAGTTCCGCCTGCGGAATCAGAGATTCCGCCGAACTCCCAAGCTCCGCAAGGCAATTCAGGAATCGTCCCCATCCGCAGCATCCTCGCCGTCATCCTCGTGCGCCCGCTCCGCCTCCCTCGACCTCACCCACACTGTCTGATCCGAGGTGCCAACGAGGAGCTTGACCATCCTTTCCCAGAAGTCGGGCTGTATCACGAAGCTGCGGTCAAACCCCTCGTGAGCGATGATCGCCTCCCGCAGTTCCTCCATGTCCTCCGTTATCTGGAAGTGACAGTAGCCAAGGTCGAGAGGTATCAGACGGTCCTTCTTGACCTCGGCGTGGATACTCAGAGTATAGCCGGTCCCGACCCACCCCCCCCACCTGCGCGTCGCCAGCACAGCAGTAATCTGCTCCCACGGCACGAAACGCGCCG
>JAUWOG010000124.1 GCA_030612305.1 Armatimonadota bacterium
GGCCAGACCGATGCGGCGCTGGCTCTCCCCGTACCTCGGCGAGGTGTCAATGACATTGATGCCGAGCTCGAGGCCGCGATGGACAGCGGCAACGGCCAGCTCATCGCTCCACTCGGTTGAGCCGGGGGCGATCTTGCCCAGGTGCGCGCCGCCCATGCCGATGGGTGTGACCTCGAATCCGGTGCGGCCTAGTCGTCTTTTTGCCAGTGCTGAAGCATTCATTATGCCATCTCCTGAACGGCGTAGGGCGGCTTGGTCAGATCTATCTCGACGCCGCCGTTTTTCGCTGATGCGACAGCCCCCAGCGCCGCCGCAAGTGACTTGATCCCGTCGCTGTACGGGGACCGTACACGTTCCGGATCCCCGGCGATTACCGCATCAAAGAACGTGGCGAACTCTCCCCGGTAGTCCGCACGCTTCTCCCCATCCTCGGCCACCTGCTCGCCATCAACCTGCAGCCTGGTGCCAGCGAAGTCGTACAGGGAACCATCCGCCACAACAAGGAATTCGGAGTGTCCGCCCCCTTGCAGAGCCGTGCATGTGGTGATATTCGCCAGGCCGCCGCCGGCCAGAGTGTAGGTCACACACTGGCTCAGAGGAATGTCCAACTCATCCGTCTTGTCCCGCCGCGTCACTTCTCGCGCCGACACCGATGTGTACTCCGCGCCCAGGTAGCGCAGCAGATCAACGGCATGAATCGTGTTCTCGACGAACGCACCGCCGGAAAGCTCCTCGACCATCCACCAGTAGGCCGCGGCCTTGCTGCCATGCAGCCGATGGATCAGCGCCTGCACCAGAGGCCTACCTGCCAGCCGTTCCCTGGCGACCTCACTGCTCTTCGCGTAGCGGCGGTTGAACCCGACCGCGCTGATGACGCCGGCCTTCGCGATGGCTGCGTTGATCTCGTGTGCTTTCTCCATGCTCAGAGCGGGCGGCTTCTCGACGAATACGGGGATCCCACTCTCGGCGGCGATGATCTCCGCATCGGTATGGGCGAACGGCGGAACGAATATGCAGACCGCCTCCAGTTGTTCGTTGTCAAACAGATCGTGGTGATCGCTGTAGCGCCTGTCCACTCCGTACTCATCACCGCGGGCGGCCAGGTTCTCCTCGCTCGTGTCGCAGAATGCGACCAGTTGTATCTGCGGCAGCTTCCCCAATATCGGCAAGTGGCATATCTCGGCCATCCTCCCCACACCGATTACTCCGACACGCAACTTGTCCACTGCTGAACCTCCCGAAACCCTCAATGACGCCGTTGCTACGGAACCAACACGCCGCGTCGAGCGTCTTACTACAACGGGGCCCTGCGCTGCTGCGGCAGCACTGATACGGCACAGGCTCACGGTATGTTCTCCAAGCCGTGCGGCGAACCTGCATGGGGAGAAAAAAGGGCCACCAATTGGCTGGGTGGGGGCGAGTTTGGGTGGATGGCGGACCCAAGATAGCACGCCGCTTTACGCGTTCGCGGGCCGCCGCGTTCTGACAAATGGCGCGGCTTCGGGATAGTCCTACTGGACAAGAGCACACCGTCACAAAAGGAGATGCCGCAATGTTTTTTCGCAGTATGATCGTCATCGCGCTCATCTGCATGACTGCAATTCTCGCCGGTTGCGGTGGCACAGAACCGGCATCAAATCAGGCCGTATCGCAAGCGGAGGCAAACCCAGTGTCAGCGGCTCCGGTGTCCTCAGCCCAGCTCTCACCGGCCGCTGTTTCTCCAGCTCAGGTTTCGTACCTGGGCGACCTCGACGGTGACGGCTCGCCCACCGTCGGCGACGCCATCCGCATCCTGCGCATTGTTGTGGGCCTGGATTTCGACGACGCGTGTGCGGATGCCAACAAGAATGACAGCACCGATGTCGGTGATGCAATCCTCGTGCTGCGATGTGTTGTCGGCCTGCAAGCCTGGCCGCTCGGCCAATGTGGTGGCGACGACTCCTATCCGCCACCACCTCCCCCCATCTGAACCAGCCCCAGTCACCGGAATTCAGTCCGGCAGATGTGTGACTCACCCACCGCGCGGGTAGATTCAAACAGTATGTTGTCGTGTCCAGCAAGCCGAGACTAGAGCAGGTCCGATGAGAAAGACACGCACCGGATTCACGCTTATTGAACTGCTTGTGGTGATCGCCATCATCGCGATCCTGGCAGCAATACTGTTTCCGGTCTTCCCCAGGACGCGAAAGACGCCGCAAATCTCGTGTCTGTCCAACCTCAAGCAGATCGCAATGGCCGTACTGCTGTACGCTGAGGATTACGACAAGTGTCTTCCCTACTACCAGCATCCGTTCGGCATTGCCTGGTACGATGATCTGCAGCCGTACACGAAGCACACCCAGATATTCGTGTGTCCCAGCAAGAAGCAATGGACCCCGGGCCATGCGACGTCCAAGCCCGGCTACGGGCTGAATCAGACCGTGTTCCCATCCGGCACCGGCTCACCCACTCCTGTTGCCTGCGTGGCGTTGGCCGAGATTGACTACCCGTCAGAGACCATCGGCGGCGCCGACAGAACCCAGGGCAACACGCTGATCGTCGGCGTCAGCTTCTCCGGCTCTACCGCATGGCCCTACAACGTTGACCCCCGCCACAACGATGGGGCCAACTTTTTCTTCATGGACGGACACGCCAAGTGGATGGGCAAGACCGCCGGATGGTCAGAGAGCAACGAGCTGTGGGACCTGAACTAGGCGACGAAAACCCCGGGCGACAACGCATGAGCCCATGAGCAGCAGTATCAGTACACGAGCAGGCCTCGGGCGATCCGGGGCCTGCTTGTCTGCGCCTCGGCACACACTTCCTCCCGTGCAGGGACCCGCAGGGAGGACCAGAGCACCCCGGCGAAGAACTATGCGGAAAGCCTCTCATGCTTACCTGGGGTCATACGCCATGGATTTCTTCGACTGCAATTGCAGCTACGGGACACCGGCCTATCCTCCGTTCCGTTTTGCCCGCACGCCCGACCAACTGCTGGAAGCGATGGACTTCTGCGGCATAGACAGAGGCCTCGTCTATCGCGCCGGCATGAGGTTCGGCTCCCCACTCCTCTGGAACGATCCCACGGCGGCTGACCTCGCAAATGAGCCACGCTTGGAGCCGGCATGGGCGGTCCTCCCCCACCAGACCGGTGAGCAGCCGCCGCCGGAGCAGTTCCTCTCCCAGATGCAGGCAAGCGGCGTGCGCGCACTCTGGGCCTTCCCCAACGAGCATCACTACCGCCTCGACGGCCTCACCTTCGCCGGACTCCTCGAGGCGCTGACGGCAAACCACATCCCGCTGTTCGTGAAGCTCAATGCCATCGAACTCGGGGACTTCATGCGCGAGTTCCCGGACCTGACCGCGGTCGCCGTCAACCAGGGCCCCCATAGCCTCGAACGCTATCTGCGGCCGCTCTTCGACGCCTACCCGAACCTCCACCTGGATACCTCCTATCTGATTGTGGAAGGCCTCATCGAGGAGTTCTGCGAGCGCTACGGGCCGGGGCGCCTCCTCTTCGGCTCAGCATTTCCCGACAACTGCGCCGGCGCGGCGATGTTGCGCCTCGCACAGGCCGACATCCCCGAAGATACCAAAGAGGCCGTCGCCGCCGGCAATCTGGACCGCCTCCTCGCCGAGGTGCAGATATGAAACCCTCCAACCCCTCCCTGCTTGCAGCCGACTTCCTGGCGAAGGGCTACTCCGACGACTGCCCGCTCATCGAGACGCACGCGCACTATGGGCCGTATCAGGGCGCTTATCTGCCCGTCGAACCACATGAGAACAGGGTGCATGCCTTTCAGCGGGCAGGCGTCACGAAGGCGCTCTTCTCAGCCCAGTCGGCTATCCTCGGCGACGTTGACGCCGGCAACGCCATGACGCAGAAGGTCGTGGACAGGGAGCCGGAGCTCTTCGCAGGCTACTGGGTGGTCAACCCCCGCAACGCCGAACACATGGCCCGGCTCGCCGGCGACTATGAAAACACGCATGGCTTCGTCGGCTTCAAGCTCGGGCCGGCGTACCACACCTACCCGCTCGACGGTCCCGCCTATGCCCCGGCACTCGAGTACGCCGACGCGCACAAGCTCATCGTCCTCGTCCACACCTGGGGCGGCAGCGCCTTCGACTCCCCGCAGCAGGTTGCCACGGTCGCCGGGCGCTATCCGCAAGTCGCCTTCCTGATGGGCCATTCCGGCTTCGGCGACTTCGAGACCGCGGTCGCCGTGGCACGACACCACGAACACGCCTACCTCGAACTCACCTGCGTCTATGCCGCCCATGATTTCGCGATGCTGCCGGCCGGCAGTTCCACACCCATCCAGCTTGCCTCGTCTCTGCATGTCAACGGCATCATCGAGTACATGGTCGAGCACGCGACCTCGAAGAAAATCGTGTTCGGGACCGACATGCCGTGGTACAGCCCGCACTTCGCCGCCGGCGCGATCATGTACGCGCGCATTGACGACGAGGCCCGCAAGGACATCTGCCACCGCAACGCCCGGAGGCTGCTCGACCGCGTCACACCCACCGACACATAGGAGCACCAACAGTGCCGTCCTTGTAGTCTGCATTTGACAAGAGGTGACTCACATTGACGCAGACGCCGCCGGACCATCTCATGCGCCAGAGCCTCACCCGCGACTATCCCCGCATTGTGCGCGGCGAGCGGCACTACCTCATAGATGATCGGGGACATCGCATCATTGACGGCGCTTCCGGAGGTGTCGGCCCGTGCAATGTCGGCCACGGCGTTGCGGAGATCGTGGACGCGATGGCCGAGCAGGCACGCACACTCGCCCTGGCCCACATCTCCATGTATGAGAACGAGCCGCAAGTTGCCCTGGCGAACATGCTGTGTGAGGAACTCGCGCCACCGGGATTCACGAAGGCCTATTTCACCTCCACCGGCACCGAAGCCAACGAGCTCGCGATCAAGATGGCCCGCCTCTATCATCTCTGCCGAGGCAATGAGAGCAAGTACCACATCATCAGCGTGTGGGGCGGCTATCACGGCAGCTCCATCGCAGCCACCTCCTACTCCGGCCGCAGCAACCGCCGCGACGATCTGCACCCCTACTTTTTCCCCACCACCAAGCTCGAGCCGCCCTATTGCTACCACTGCCCATACGCTAAGACATATCCCGACTGCGGCCTGCACTGCGCCCACGCCCTCGAACAGGCCATCCGTCGCCTCGGGCCGCAGCATGTCTCCTGCTTCATCCAGGAGCCGATCGGCAATACCCTCGGCTGCGTCTCTCCGCCGCCGGGATACTTCCCGGCCGTCCGCGAGATATGCGACAGATACGACGTAGTGCTCATCGCCGATGAAGTCATCACTGCCTTCGGCCGCTGCGGAGAGTATTTCGCGATGCCGACGATCCATGACACCACGCCCGACGTGATAGCCCTCGGCAAGGGCATCTCCTCGGGCTATTCACCACTCGCGGCGACGCTGGTCCACGAGAAGCTGTGGGCCGTCTTCGCTGAGGCCGAACGCTCGCTGCCGGGGTTCACCTACGGTGGCAATCCGCTGTCCTGCGCCGTGGGTCTGGCCGCACAGAACTACATCCAGCAGCACAACCTCGTCGCCCGCTCCAGGCAACTCGGCAGCTACATGTACGAACAGGCGCATACCGAGCTTGCCGAGCTCCCCATCGTCGGCGACATCCGTGGCGGCAAAGGCCTCTACATGGGCATCGAATACGTACAGGACAAGACCACGCGCGAGCCTTTCCCGGCCGACATGAACCTGGCCGGCACTATCGGCGACATGGCATTCGACAACGGCCTCGCCACCTGTCCAATCGGCGGCGGCGTGGACGGCATCCTTGGCGACGTCAACCTCATCAAGCCCCCGTTCACCATCCCGCAGGAAGACATAGACCGCATCATCCGGATAATGAAAGCCACCATCCTCCAGGCACATGAGACCGTCGTGGGAGGCTGACCCATGAGACTCAAGGACAAGGTTGCCATAGTCACCGGCGGCGCGACCGGCATCGGCAAGGCGATTGCTCATGCCTATGCGCGGGAGGGCGCGAAGGTAGTCATCGCCTCGCGGCGAGCCGACATCGGGGAAGCCTGTGCCCAGGAGCTGACCGACCAGGGACACACCGCGCTCTATGTCCAGACCGACATCAGCCGCATCGAGCAAAACGTTGAACTGGTCGCCGTAACCGTCGCGCACTTCGGACAGATTGACATCCTGGTCAACAACGCCGGCATCGTGACGGAGTTCGGCCCGTTTTTCGAGTGTACCGAAGAGCGCTTCGACAAGGTGGCCGACGTCAACCTGAAGGGCAGCTTCTTTCTGACGCAGGCGGTCGCCGCGCAGATGATTCGGGCCGGCAACGCCGGCAAGATCATCTTCATCAGCTCAAACGTCGCGCAGATGGCCCAGGAAGACAGCGCCCATTACGTAGCCACCAAGGGCGGCATCAACTCACTCGTCATCAACCTCGCCGGCGAACTCGGGCCGCACGGCATCACCGTCAACGCCATCTCGCCGGGCGAGGTATTCGTCGAAAGCGCCCGCGAATGGTTCGAAGACCCGGCCAACCAGTGGCGCTTCGAGAAGCTCCCTCTCCGCCGCATCGGCCGGCCCGAAGACGTAGCCGGAGCCGCTGTCTTCCTCGCCGGCAGCGAAGCCGACTACATCACCGGCGTCAACATCCCCGTGGACGGCGGCCAACTCATTACGTGAGCTTCCGGGAGGCGACAACATGCCCACAGCCGCACGAGTGCTCGACCTGTCCCTGCCTATCTACCCCAACAACCCGGCCAATCCGCTCTTGCCTGCCGTCGAGCTCACCGTCACGGCCAATCATGTCACCGACGGCTACCAGATGGAGCGGCTTGTCACCTACACCCATGACGGGACGCACATTGACTCGCCGGGGCACATGTGGGAAGACGGCGGGCCGCTCCACGAGATGCCGGTATCCGGCTTCG
>JAUWOG010000126.1 GCA_030612305.1 Armatimonadota bacterium
ACTCGATCCGCAGGGCCTCGCTGAGGTGCGGGACCTCCTGCGCGAACTTGCCGATGAGGGGATGACGGTATTTCTCTCGAGTCACCTGCTCCACGAGGTCGAGCAGATATGCAGTCACGTGGGGGTCATCGTCGAGGGCTCACTGATTACGAGCGGGCGAGTATGCGACCTGCTGGCCGGTGATCGCGCCTATGAGGTGCGCGTGAGCGACGTTGGAGAGCTGCCCGGAGCGGAGGCCGCACTCGGAGAAATGGAACTGGTGCGCGAGTTCAGGCGCACGGGCGACGACACCGTGGCAGTATGGCTGCATGAGGACAAGCCGGAGGCCCTCAACTCCGGGCTTGTGCAGGCCGGCATAGGTGTCAGGGGCTTGCGCGAGAAACGCGCCCAACTCGAAGAAGTGTATCTGCAAATGGCCGGCGAAGGCGCGGAAGAGCGCCGTCAGGGCAGTCAGAGCAGTCAGGGCGGTGAGCGCCCGTGAAACTCTGCCTCCTGCTGCGAGCGGAACTGGCCAAAATATTCGGGCAGAAGGGCACATACGTAGGCTACGGTGTGCTCGCGGTGCTGGTGTGCTTCGTGGTGTGGTTCATGTGGCGACACGGGCCGCCTTTTGCCAGGAGCATGACGCGAAGCGATGATTTCATCGTCGCCGGGAAGCTGGTAAGCTGGGTCAGTGTGGCGCGCTTCATCATGGAGCCTGCCCTGCTGGTACTCGTCCCGCTGCTGGTGGCGATGGTGTCGGGCGGGCTCTTTGCGGGCGAGATGCAACGCGGGACGATGCGGACGCTGCTCTGCCGGCCGGTGCGCAGACTCTCAGTCGCGACGGCGAAGGACCTCGCCGGATGGATGCATGCCATCAGCCTGACGGCGTTGGTCGGGCTGTTTGGGCTGGCGCTGGGCCTCGCGGTACTGGGCCGCGGCGAGCTGATTACACTGCGCGGCGGACTCACGGTTCTGCCCGAGCAGGTCGCCCTGCTGCGGCTGGCCCAGGCGTACCTCATGGCCGCCCTTGCCATGTGCGCGATGGCCTCGCTCGCCACCATCTTTTCACAACTCGTGCAGAATCCCCTCACAGCGATGGCGCTGGCGGTCGGCTTCCTCCTCGTCAGTGCCACGGTCGGGGCCATACCGTACTGCGAGTCGCTGAAGCCGTATCTGTTGAGCACGCAGATGGACGACTATACGGCTCTGTTTCATTCGCAGGTGACGTTCGGGGAACTGCGGTGGGCGCTGGGCTGCATGGCCGTCTATGCCGTGGCACCATTCGTACTCGGAATCATCATTTTCCGCTACAGGGATATCACATGCTAAGCACAGCGATGGGAAGCAAGAGACTCCGGCTCACGGTCCTCTGGACAATCATGCTGGTGCTGCTCGGGGCCTCGTCAGGTCTGTGCGCACTCACCGGTGAGGAGATTATCCGCAAGGCGCTCGACCTGAGCCGGGAAATCAAGGACTACACGGCGCAGGTGACCGTGACGATGGACATTGAGAAGGCGGATGTCCCGGTGCGGCATATCACCATCTACTACAAGCATCCGAACAAGATGCACGTGGAGTCCGACAGCCTGGTATTTGTGCCAAAGGCAGCCATCAACCTGCACTCGCTGGGCAGCATGATAACGAAAAGAAGCCGCTGCAAGCTGGCGGGGCAGAAAGAGGTGGAAGGCCGGCCGGTGTACATGGTGGAGGTGCTGCCTCCGGAGGACTCGGGGAGGGACGATCGGCTGGTCGTATGGGTCTGGGGGGATCGCTTCACCGTCCACAAGATGCAAACCTACCGGGGCGGGCAGCAACAGTTCGAGGTGCGGTGGGTCTATCAACAAGTGGGCGGGAAGTACTGGATGCCTCAGTGGATAATCTTCTCGGCGCCGACGGGCCGCTTGCCGGGCGGCAAGCGCGGCAAGGTGACGCTGTACTTCTCTAAGATAGAGGTCAACACAGGCATTGCGGATACCGTCTTTGAGGGGAAGTAGTGTGAGCGACAGCAGAGCGCATTCACACCGGGCGGAACTCGCCCTGCACCGTCGCAGCAGGCGCGGGTCGCCGGATGCCTTGCGTGCGCTTCTCCACCGTGGCGCAGACCAGTGGTACACTGCCGCGCTGATGGTCTGCGGCGACGAGCAAGGCGCTGCCGAAGCAGTCGCGCGCACGTGGCGGAGTTTGCTCGACAAGCTCGCCGGCTGGAGACTCGGCGGCGGCCTGCGGAGGCGAGCGGAGAGGTTGCTGGTACACGAGCTGTCCGCGTGTGCGAGCTACCATGAGGCCGACAGTGCCGTGCAGCGTAGCCGCCAGATGGCCGATGAAGAGCTCATTGCATTGCCGGCGGAACGGGCAGACGAACTGCTGGCGTGCATCACGGACGCGAGCGACAAGATAGCCGCAGCACACGCGGTTCGCGCGCGCCTCTTCCGCATCGCACGCCTCGCCCTCGGCGTCGTAGTGGTGGGCTTTATCTCTGTTGTCGTCTGGAGTGTTGCTCTCGGAAATCAGGTCAGCGTTACGCAGGTGAGCTGGAAATGTCTGCGAGAGCGAATCGTGGCGCAGGATTTGCCCGGTGTAGTGGCCGATGTGACGAGCGAGTTCTCCATTGCTGAGGACCAGAGCCCCACCAGTGCCCAGGCGCTGCAGCAGGCGGGCCTGATACTCGAGGAAATCGCCAACGCAGACCAGGCCGGCTCTCCGACGACCATGCACCGTATCGGGCAGCGCAGCCGTGCAGAAGGTCTCGCCGCGGAGGTGCAAGTGGTGGCCCAGCGGCTGCCGCAACAGATGCGCAGTGAACTGATGCGAGCCGCCCTTGTCCTTGAGGAGGTTGAGAACTGGTGACGGCGCTTCGGCGAGTTGGGCTGCGGATTGTGCTCATCGCCCTCGGTGTAGCGGTCTTGAGCGGCTGCTACAGCCGCGCCCAGCGTATCTACCAGCGTGCCGAGGCGTTCCTGGCGAAGGGCGAAACGCGACTCGCTGCCGAGGAGTACCGGCGGCTGGTGATCGAGGAGCCGAGGTCGGCACTCGCCGATGACGCGCTATACAAGCTGGCCTACCTTTTCCGCGAGGACTTCTCCAACCCCACCTCCGCAATCAAGACCTATCTGATGCTGGCCGACGGGCGCCCGGCCTCGCCCTATGCGGATGATGCGCTGTTGTGGGTGGCATATATCCAGAGGCACGACATGAGAAGCCCGGCGGCGGTGCGGGCGACCTGTGAGAAGGTCAAGGACCGCTTCCCGGACAACAAGCGCGTCATCGCGCGCTGCCATCTGCACCTCGTCGAGGCGCTCTACGCACGCGGGCAGTACGAGCAGGCGATGACGGAGGCGGAGCTTCTCGAGTCCGAAGTGCCCGACCAGAGGCGGCAAGTCGCGGCCGCAGCCCTCATCCATGCCCGCGCCGCACAGAGGTGCCTTGGCGATGATGAGAAGACCGTGAAGCTTTTTGAACAGATCCTTGAGAAGTACCCGGATACATACAGTGCGGCGGAGGCGAAGCGTGCCATCGGCCTCATCTGGTACGACGTTCGAGCGGAAGACGAGGAGAAGACGCGGCAGGCACTGGAGGCCGCCGCGCGAGTCATGCACGGCGTAGCTCCCTTCTCAGGCGCGGGGAGCATAAAGCAGCAGCAGCTTGCCGCGCTGAGGAGTCTCCTGCTCTTCCACGGCCTGAAACTCGATGAACAGACGCTCCTGGCTGTGTCAGGCGCCGCCTTCGATTTCCTCTACAAGACCGAAGACCCCTCGGTGGGCTCCCGGCTCTTCGTGCGGAACCCGTATGTAGTTGTGGCCAATACGATGGGCTTCGCAACCAATGAATGGTCGGCCCCCGATGCCGAGAGCAGCTTCAGCTCCCTGGCGCAGGCCATAAAGCACGGACGCCCCGTGCTCGTGCAACAGAGAAGCCCGGAGCGCCGGTGGGTCATCGTCACCGGCTACCGCCCTGCCCAGGATCAGGTATTCTACATGGCACCGGGCCAGAGCAATGCCTCCAGAACCACCAGGCAGAAATTCCTCCAGCAGTGGTCCTCAGAGAAGTCCCTCGGCTTCGGCGCGTACTACCAGTTCTCGCTCGGCGACCGGGACCGCACCGTGCCGCCGGCGGAACTCGTGATGGAGACGCTTCGGACTGCCCTGGCCGTCAATGAAGGGCGCACGGTCGCCGGCGTCGCCTCCGGGATGCAAGCATACCGCCTGTTGGAACAAGACCTGGCGGGCCAACCGTCAGACAACCTGCCCAAGATACTTGCATGGAGGGAGCGCCAACTGCCCGAGCTGCAGAGGTGCAGGAGAGCAGCGTGCGTGTTCCTGCGGCAACAGGCGCCGAACCTGCCGTCGGACAGACATGGGAATCTCTTGCAGGCGGCGGGCGTCTATGAGAGCATAGAGCAGGAGTACAACGCCCTGGCTGGAGCCATCCAGCGTGCCAACGAGCAACCCGAAGACGAGGAAATGGTTCGGGAAGGCTGGGAGCGTGCAGCCAGGCAACTCCATTTCATCATGGACCTCGAGGAACAAGCAGCGGAATACCTGCGAGGCGCTGTCGCAGGCTAGTGTCCTGTCCCAGAGATCACTTCACATAGTCTCAATACCTCACCAAACCTGTGGCTCGGCCCATGAGGACACGTAGCGTCCTCCCCTGCGCCTCGCGCAGGTCAGGTGATAACGGGACTTGTCGCGGTATCGGCTGCCAGCCCGACTCTTCTCGTCGCGAATAGTCACAACCAAGAGGCGCAGCATAATATCATAGATCCCAACACCCCCGATGAACACGCCCAGGACGCCCCCCCGGACCCGCAACACGATCGGGACGAGCAGGGGAGTCACGTGGCTCCGCGCTCGGAGGTGCAGCCGGCCGGTGACGATACACCCGCCCAACCGGCCACACCGGGCCCGCCAGCCACAGGCGGCCTTGATGCTTACCTTGCGGCAAGCACCGATGCCGCGTTGGAGGCAGACCCCTCCAATGAAGAGTTGTCCGGACCCACCGACATCCCCCCATCATCCCCACAGCGACGCAAACCTCCCGCCGCGCTGACTCTCGTGCTCCTCGCCGTGTTGGTGTTCGTCATCCTGCTGTCGGTGCTGGCGGGCGTAAAGCTGAACGATGACAGGAAGCAGATCGCCGCGGCAATGAGCGAGACATTGCGGGTGCTGGAGGCGGGGGGAGTGGCTGGCGCGACGAGGCCGCAGCTAGTGGCGTTGCGAAACGCTCTCGACGCAGGTCGCTACAGCGAAGTCAAGGGGCTTGTGGCCGACATGCTCGACAAAGCCGCGACAGAGAGGCCGGAGCGGCCCGGACTCGGGGATGCCAACCTCGCTGATGGCCCTGTCGGCGGCAGGTTGCCCCCTGAGGCCTACGCGGAGTTCTCCGACGACGAGGCAGCATACTTCAGGCAGCACGAGGACCTGCTGGTGGCTTTCCTGAAACAGTGCAACATCGCGCGGGAGCTGCGCGACAGTGGCGTGGATGTGGACGATCTCCGTGCGGTTCGGGACGGGATAAAGGAGGCGGCACGGCTCGGCCAGCACGACAAGGTTGAGACGCTCCTGGCGAACATGACCCGCATGACCCGGCAGAAAGGAGCAGGCGCGCCGCCCGAGATCCCCGAGGACTTGCGGCCGCTGATAGAGCAGTTCCACAAGGCCGCACAGGAGGCGCACCGTCAGGGACGGAATGTGCAGCCGGCCCTCGAGATGCTCAAGCGCGCCGAAATCCTCGCTGAAGAAGGCAAGATGGAGCAGTCCAAGTCGGTCATCAGGAGAGCGATGGCAGCGGCCCGCAACGCCACGAGGATGAGCAGGCCAGCCCGGGGCGGGAGAAGGCCGGGGATACTGCGAGCGCCGGGCGAACGCAGAGCGCCCAGGGCACCACAGGGGGACGGCGGAATCGCCAACATCTTGCTGCAGGGCCTGATGGGGATGATCTCGACCGAAGAACTTGACCTGACTCTCGCGTATCAGAAGATTGACAACGCGATGGTCGCTGTGCGAGAGAAGAACGCCGAACAGATCAAGGAGATACTCGACGGCGCTCTGGACCATTTCTCGGTCATCGGCAAACGGCGCCAGGAGTTCTCGATGATGATGAACGAGATCATGGCCCGGAGGCGCGCCGCCATGCAGAGCCCTGGTGTCCGCGGCCAAGGCGAAGTGACCAGGGGACCCGCGCGGGGCGACAGGCCTGCTGCGGGCCAGGGAAGACCCGAAGGCTTCAGGCCGATGCCTGCGGAGCGCGAGGAAGCGATGCGCCAGGCGATGGCAAACGAGATAGTGGATGTCCTCGAGCGCGCCCATGGCCTCACCGGGGAGCAGTTTGAGAAGCGCAAGCAAGCCATCGCCGACCAGGTCATGGAGCTTCTCAGGCCGAGAGCTCGACCCGGAGGAGCGGCTGACCCGTCACAACTCGATGGCATAACCCTTGATGGCGAGCGCGAGAAGGCCCCGCCGGTGCCCGGCTATGAAAGCGAACAGGAGCAGGCCGCCGCCGAACAGCGCATCCGTGACAAGCTGCAGAGCGCACAGCAGCCCTTGAATGAGCTGCGCGAAGCCACGGAGAACGAGGAGCTGGTGGCCGAACTCGAAGAGCTCTTCAGTGCAGTGCGGGATGCCCTGTATGCGGGCAACTACATGGAGGCCGAGAAGCTCACCAACGAGGGGCTGACGAAGCTGGGCGTCACCGTCGAAAACCCCGGCCCGGTCGGCGAGACACAACCCGACGAGAAGACTGACACGGAAAGCGAAAAGCCCGACCAGCCCACGAACTGACCGCTCAGATGCGATACACGACAAGCGATTGGCTCCGCTGCCGGCGGGGCCAATTGCATTTCCGGGCGAGCCATCTTCTCACGGATGCAGGATTGCTGCGCAGTGGCGGCTAACCTGACGCATGCGTTG
>JAUWOG010000304.1 GCA_030612305.1 Armatimonadota bacterium
GCTGTCGGCCCGGGACCAAGATCTCCCGGAGGCAAAGATGCTGTGACGGCGGCGGCTACGGCGGGCACTGCGGCGGCGGTCGCTACGACATGTCTATCTCGCCCTCATCAGCGACGCCGCCGAGGATTGTGTAGTCGGTGCGGCAGGTCTGCAGGCAGGTGCCGGGGATGAAGCGGGTGACCGGCCCGTGAGCCGCGAGCCGTGCGATGAAGCGCTGCCAGCACATGTGCGTGGCTACGCCGCACATGCCGTCGAGCCAGAAGCTGCGATGCCTCGCGCCAAGGATGTCCGCCGGGCCGATAGTCGCGGCCTTCGGGGGCACCCAGGACCAGTCGCCGCCAAAGGAATGCAGGCAGTTCTGGACGATGGTGAGGGGCGTGAGTTCGACGATGCGCGCCTTGGCCTGGCACCATTCCTCGTCGCTGTCAAACTCCGCCCCGAGGCTGCTCTCCCAGAAGGCAATGTGCCCGCACCAGCCTATGCCTCCGTAGCAGGAATCAGCGCCGCCAGCGTCGGCGATCATGTCTGAATAGCAGTCAATGTTGTCGCTGTCAGGGAAGTTGATGTTCTCCTCCGGCGGGCGCAGGTCTTCGTCAACGCGGCCGAAGAAGTTGGCCCACATGGCAGTGGCGAAGGAGCCTTCCCACGTCGGCGGCGCGGTCTGACCGTTCTCGTCGGCGTACTCGTCCATGTTGAAAGTGACCAGGTGGCTGCAATCAATGCGCATCGTGTTTATAATGCCGGCGGCGATGGCATACTGCGGCACCGGGCCGACCGGCAGAATCAGGACGCACTCGCGGCCCTCCTCGGCAGCAGTCACAATCCGCGAGACGATGTCGAGCGCGAACTCGGCATAGAATACCTCGAGCTCCTCGATGACGCGGATCCTGAAGTCGGGATTGTCGTGTTTGGTGATGTCCTCTTTTTTAATGGCGCGGACGCGGGCACATTCCGCAGCATCGTCGAAGTCAAGGAATTTCGCCAGGGCCGGTTGGAAAGCCATTTGGTTCGCCTCCTGATGTCTCGCCAGGTATCAATTCGTCGTTGTCATGCTCGGTGTCTGTCTTCGCTGTGGCGGGGTGTGATTCCTTCCTGTTGCAGGAATCAGTGGGCTGGCTGACCAAAGACACAAGGGCGGTAGGTGTGTTGGCGTGCATCTGAAATCGCGATGGTTTTGCAGGAAGCGCCGATGAACGGCGCAATCTTCGATTGCGCAAGGGACTTTGCCCTTGGCAAAGTCCACGGCATTGACTGGCGGAACGCTGCGCGTTCCGCTGGAGTTTGGGAGTTCCTATCGGAACTCATGCAAACTCCACGGCAGCGTCAGGATGCCTGTCCTCCAAAAGGCATAGGGCAACGGCAAGAGGCAAACGGCAAAGGCGGACGCCAACGGCAACGGCCGGCGCGGCATCCCGCGTGTACGCGGGACGCCCTACAGACGGCAACGGCGGACGGCGACGACAAAGGCTCCCGTGAGCAGGGCGAGATGAGAGAAGTGAATACAGCCGAAGAGACATGCGAAGACAGAGGCTCCCGTGAGGCGGGGAGGTGGTGGTATCTGTATGTTGCCATCGCGCTGGTGGCTGTGTCGCTGGGGCTGACGGCGGAACAGGTCTTCGACGCCGATACGCAGGAGTTCTTCGCCACCAACGGGGACAGCATCGCGATAGCCGAGCACGCCATCGCCGCGCGTTGGACGGACATCGGCTCATGGTGGCGCGGGCCGTGGATCCAGCATGAGATGTACTACCGGCCGCTGTCGAGTATGCTGTTTTTCGCCGAGGGGCAGCTTTTCGGGATGGATTTCCAGCGCTACTGCATCGTCTCATGGGTGGCGAATGCGGCGAATGTCGTGCTGCTGTTTCTGCTGGGGGCATCGCTGGCGCGCGGGTCGCGGAAGGTGAGGCTCGTCATCGGCGCGCTGACGGGGATGCTGTTTCTGCTGGCGCGGCATCCGGAGATATGCCAGGGGATCGGGAATCCCAGTGCGCCGGCGGCACGGGTCACGTGGAGCGTGATGCCCTGGTGGCCGGTGCAGACGGACATATTCTCGATGCTCTTCGGGGTGCTGTCGTTGCTGCTGCTGGACAGGTACCTGATGGTGAAAAGGAACGGGTATCTGGTGGGTGCGGTGGTCAGCTTCGTGGCGGCGCTGCTGTTCAAGGAGATGGCGTTGTGCCTGCCGCTGATGGTGCCGCTGCTGGTGCTGTATCGGCGGCGGGAGAAGGTCCTGGGGGTCAGCGCGATATGCGTCGGGCTGGCGGCTGTCTTCTATGCGGTCAGAACGCTGGCGGCACCGGGTGCATCGGGGCTGGAATACGAGGGCGCACGCAGCCTCATGAAGCTCGCCTTCTATGCGGTGAATCAGTTGTCGGCGCTGGTGCTGACGGGCGAATGGTTTCCGGTACTCGGGGCGCTGGGGCTGCTCGTCATTGTGCTGGCGATGACGTGGCGGCGGGTCGAGTGGGTCTGGACGAGTCTTGCCGTGTTGGTGTGGCTGCCGGTGGCGGGGCAACTGTTCGGCGGGAATTTCGCGATGTGCTCGCTGCTCGGCCCGATGGTGAAGCTGTGCGTGGTGGGCGTCTTCTGGGGGGGCATCCTGCTGCTGGTGCTGGTGCGTGACCGAGGGGTGTCAGTGGCGCTGGTCATCGCGGTGATAGCCGTCTGTGTGCCGGTGGTGAATCGCATCGGGACGCACTACTGGTACTGGCCGCTGGCGTTCTATGCGCTGCTGAATGCGAGCCTGCTGAACCGGCTCTACGAAGTGGTGGTTCAGTCCGATGAGTTCGGCTGGATCGTCAGGCGCAAGTCCATATCGAGGCCGTGAACTTTGCTGGCCCGGAACTTGATCCATCCCCGGTACAATCCCTCCACCGCGTCGTCGGGTATTCTGAGCGTGAACCAGTAGGGCTGGACGAAATCGGCCTGCAAGCTGTGGGCATGGCTGTGAGGGCGCAGGCGGTAAGGGCAGATGGGAATCTGGCGGTCCTCGGGCGGGACGGGTGAAGAGCGCGTGGCGGCGAGGAAGCAGGCGATGCTGAGATTGCCGAGCCGCCCCGGACCTGCGAGCAACTCGGGCAGCGTGACGGTGATGTGAGTGATGGTCTCCCGAATGGGCGCGGCGACAAGCTGGAAGTGGAGCGTCTCGCCGGGAGCCGCTTCGAGGTTGACGCGGCGGGAGAATTTGCCGGTGAAGAGACGCAGCGGCGGGGCTACGAACTGCTCGGCGTCCACCTGGGTGACATCCCACCTGGGGCGCTTGATTTTGGCGCGGCGGCAATGCGACCAGGCGCGGAGGGGAGCCGAGAAGGCGCGCAGAGCCATCAGGTCGGCACTGAACTCGGCGGTTTTCTGGCTGAGGAGAATCCAGCCGGTGTCGCCAAGCTTCTCCGCCTGCAACGCTTCCCGGGAGAGTATCTCGATGCGCTCCCCGAGCCTGGAGAGCCGCTCCGTGGCCTCGGCGTAGCCGCCCATCTCGCCGGGGAGGTCGTCGGGGCTGATCTCTTGTACAAGGGCGGAATAGCCGCGAATGGCGGAGCGGAGGGCGGCCAGTGCTTCGGTCTGAGCCTTCGCCGGCGCGGAGGTGGAGGTGGCCGCAAATGCTGCGGAGGGCAGAAGCGTGAGTAGTGCCAGTATTGCGGCAGTAATGAATCGAGTGCAGCGTTTCGCGGCACGACTCGGGCTGGAAGCTGACAATTGAGCAAGCTGTGCTTGTTCAATTGTCACCTGAGCGTGGCAAACGGCGCCACGCTCAGGCCGAGCCACCCATTCATGAATGATGCGTCTGACTAGACGCTCAGGCCGAGCCACCCATCTCTTGGCAGGGCGAGCCACCCATTGACAAATGATGCGAGCCAAGACGCCGGTGGCAAGGTCAAGCAGTTCTACCCACAGATTCACGGGTAACACGGGCGATTGCCTTCTCGACCACATTCAGCCGCTCCGTTCTACCCACAAATACACGGGTAACGGTGGACTAGCGCTTGTTTTTGCTCTTGCGACCGTATTTGGTTTTCTGGGCATCTTTTTTCCTCCGCGCGACGCGCTCCCACCACATGTGCAAGGTGAGGGCGAGATAGCCGCCGCCGACGAGGCCGCCACCGCAGAATACGACTACGGTTATGATGGGGCCTATCCCCCCGGCGGAGACCGAATCCTCGTAGTATCTGAAGGTGGTTATGAGGCCGTAGAGGCCAAGCGCGCCGCCGCTGAGAGCGCCGATCATCGTTGCTATGAGTCTGGTCACATCTGCGGACATTAGAGTCTTATCTCCCCCATGATCTTCCGGAAGTTGAGGCCGAGGACCTTCTCTTTGGCGGTATCGGAGATCTCGGCGAAAATGGTGTGAGTCTGGTCACGTCTTTGGACATTAGAGTCTTATCTCCTGCATGATTTTCTGGAAGTTGAGGCCGAGGACCTTCTCTTTGGCGGTATCGGGAATCTCGGCGAAAACGATCGCCCCGAT
>JAUWOG010000511.1 GCA_030612305.1 Armatimonadota bacterium
GTTCCCGTCGCACCGCATACAGCTCCGCCAGCTTATCGTAGGGGATCTTCTCCGCCGACCCGAGCTGCGCGACTACCAGCGCCGTCTTGCAAAATTTCTCCAGTATCTCCATCCGGTAGTAGGCCTCGGTGAGGTCCTCGCCCACTGTCAGCGCGCCATGATTCTGCATCAAGACCGCATTGTGGTCAGGAAGGTAGGGCGCGACCGTGTCAACTATCTCCCTCGTTCCCGCTGTTCCATAGGCGGCGATCGGCAGGTCCCGGAACACGAGCGCAGTCTCGGCGAGGATATTCAGCGGCGGCGGCTGACCGCTTATCGCATACGCCGTCGCCACCACCGGGTGGGCGTGGACTACTGCGTTGACGTCCGGACGCACGCGGTACACTTCCAGGTGCAGGGCGACTTCCGACGTAACCGGCTTCCCGTTGAGCAGCTCCCCGTCCAGGCTCAACTCGGCCATTTCATCGGGCGACATGAAGCCCTTGCTGACTCCCGTCGGCGTGCAGATGACTCTTTCCGGAGCCACGCGCACGCTGATATTGCCCTCATTGGCCGCCACCATGCCGAGTTGCCACAGCCGCCGGCCAATCTCGCATATCGCCTCTTCTACGCTCTCCAATCCGCTCACTTCCCTGGGTCTCTCTCCCGCGCAGCAGGTCGCGCCGCCGGAGTCACTTGCGCCACCGTCACCTCAGCCGCCTCAGCGTAATCGTCCAGTCGGCAATGTCCACGGCGTCCCTTTGCTCCTGCGTGGCCGGCCCTATGAGAGTGTTGTCCCCTATGCCCTCCTCCTCGAACAGCCCGTCGGCGTTCCTGATGGTGCGGAACTCATTCAGCGACATCGTGATGTAGCGGTTCCCCAGATGCCCCAGCCCGTCATAGACATTCTCGGTGGGCAGAGTGATCGTCGGGTCGAAAATCAGCTCGGTTGTGGTGATGACATTGATGCTGATGTTGTCGAGGTTCGCCCCGAGATTTGCGACATCAACGGTGAAGCGGAGCGTCGCCCCACCGGCGGGATTGTGGGATTCGTACGGCGGGCCGATCAGCGTCGCTGTCACCGAGGTCTCCAGCTCTATGAGAGCCGTTGCATTCAGTTCGAGGTCGGCGCAGGTTATCGCCGCGCCGGGTATTGGCGGCGTCGCGGTAGCAGTATCGCTGTTCGCGTTGAGTGTCGCATTCGTAGTCGTCGTCTCGCCGGTGTCGGCGGAGGTGAAGACATTCTGGACCTGGGCCACGGTCTGACCGATGGCGAGCGTCTGAGTGCCGGCCACAGACGCTCCCAGCGTCAGCGTCAGCCCCAGCGTCTGCAGGGAATCAGCCTGCAAGGCAACCCCTCCGGCGTTGAGCGCATCAATCTCCGCCTGCTCTGCAGCGGTCAGTGCCCGCCCACCGTCTGCCGCAGGCGTATAGGCGACACTTCCCGCCACTGTCTGCCCGGCCGCGTCGGTCTCGACGCTCACCTCGCCGGCGGTCTGGCAGCCCGTGTTGGCTGCCGCCGCAATCATGCCCGCACCATTGACGCCCACGGCTCCGAAGTCAATCTGCGTCACGGTCAGGCGACAGGTCCCGGCGTCACTGCTGTCAGGGACACCGTCGGTGCCGGTAATGCCTGCTGCCGGATTCGGCAGATTCGCGGCCAGATCCGCCTTGTACAGATCATAGCGCCCCTGATGGTACTCGACGTAGTGCGTCATGGAGCCTGTGCCCCATCCGTTCTGCCAGCGCGGCCCCGTGGCAACCGGCAGCGGTCCGTCAAGGCCGTCATCACCATCAACATCCAGCGCGATGAAGTAGTAGAGGTTGTCCATGATCGTGGCGTTGAACCGGACGATGAACTCCAGCACTTTCTCCGGCACGACCGGCTGCTGGCCCTCTCCACCACGCGCGCAGCCCGATAGCGTCGCCATCGCGACCGCGCCGAACAGCATCACAAACACCAGCATGTATAGGCGGCAATGTTCTTTCACAGTTCTATCCCAACCCTCGCCAGAAGCGCAATTGGATTGTCCACAAGTACACGCTCAATCTGTTCCCCCTGCAGGCCCGCGCCGCTGGCCACTATCCATGCGAACTCCTCACTCAGCAGGTCCTCCGGCGCATGGGCATCCGTATTGAGCAGCATCTCCGCCCCGGCCTCCGCTGCAACTTGCGCCACCAATCCATTGGCGAGGCAATGCCCCTGCCGGCATGTCAGCTCGATGAAGACCTCGTTGTCGGCGGCTGCCTCCGCCGCCTCCGCAGTCAGTAACCCCGGATGCGCGAGGATGTCCACATCAGCACAGCGACACGCCGCCAGGTTCGTGCCCGCCGCCACTGGTTCGACGGGGCTCTCGCCATGCACGACGACATACTCCGCGCCGAGTGCCTTCGCTTCTGCTGCCAGGTCCGCTATCGCCTCCGCCGGCACGTGCGTCAGCTCGATGCCAGTCAGCGCCACGAAGTCCCAGTGCTCGCGGGCCAGCTCGCAATCCGGCCTCACCTCGCTGATGACCCGCTCCATCGTGCCGGCGCTGCAGTGGTCGCTGATACCCAGAGCCGTGTAGCCTGCGACGACGGCCCGCCGGATCAGCTCCATCGGCAGCAGCACACCGTCACTCAGCGTCGTATGAGTATGGAAATCAAATAGCATAGGCAGATGTCATCTCCATTTCACGGGGCCGCAAGGACCGATTACTGCTCACCGATCAGCCACATGACAGCGTTTCCAAGCAACTGCTTCGATTCCTCACTGGTGCGTTTGTCATCGGCGACAAGCATCCCTCCGTCCATGACGAACACGCGCCCGTGCCGGCACACAGTTGCAGAGGCCAGCGATTCATTGCCGACCGCGACCAGTTCCCAGTCATCGAAACCCCACACACTGATGCCGCCGGGGATGTCCTGCAGATTGACACCCTTCGTGATCGGCTGCGTCGCGATTCGCGCGCGTCCGGCGAAGCGTGCAAAGCGTACGGCAAGGCCGAACTCGGCGAGAATTCGGGTCAGGGCGACGAGGCGTCCCTGGGTGTAG
>JAUWOG010000384.1 GCA_030612305.1 Armatimonadota bacterium
GCCAACAGCTACTCTGCGAACGTGGCTACGGGCTACTTCGACGACATCGAATTCGGACAGGGAGCGAAATCCATGTATGACCGCACACCCCAGCCTCCGGCTGATGTCAAACACCCCTGCGGCCTGTACAAAGAGGCCGACCTCGAGCGCGCCAAACGCAACATCGAAAAGCACGCATGGGCGCAGGCCACACTCGCGAGCTTCAAATCCTCGTCCAGATTCTGGATGGATTGTCCTGACGAGCAGCTCTCCTACTGGATACCGGACATCACACCCTTCCGTGTCGTTGACTGCCCGAAGTGCCATGCCGGCTGGCGTTTCGCCTGGACCGGCAACGACAAGCAAATCAAGTGCCGCAACTGCAGCTTCACCTGGCCGAATCCCGACTGCCCCGAAGACAAGGTCCAGACTTTCACCGACCCCGTCGGCGACGAACACAAGATCCCCTACTACGAGGGCACGCCTTCGACGGTCTATGGCTCTGCGAAGAGTCCCATCTACCGTCTCAGCGGCCGGCTCCGCTACAACCGCATCGGCAGGCTGAGCAGTCTGGGGAATCTCGGCAAAGCCTACGCCTTCACCGGCGACATCGCCTATGCCGAGAAGGTCCGGAAGGTCCTGCTGAGGCTGGCCGACGTGTATCCGCATTACCTGCCGCACAACTGGGGCACCATCTTCGAGGACTACGGCAATTTGCAGTCGGGCAAGATGTCGGGCTGGAAACTCCATGATGCCGGCGTCTTCATACAACTGGCTACCGCCTACGATCTGACCTACAACAGCGGTGTCTATAGCGATGAGGACAAGGTGAAGATCGAGGAGGACTGCTTCCGCGAGTTCTCCCGCCTGATGGTAGAGACTAGCCCGCGCGGCTGCTGCATCAATGATGGTCCCTTCGCCATGGCCGCCGGAGCCTTGACCGGACTCATGCTCGGCGACCACGACACCATCGCATGGGCCGTCGAGCCGCCGGCCGGCTTCATCGGCTTTCTCCAGGACTATTTCCATCGCGACGGTCACTGGTATGAGGCCTCGCCGTCCTATGAGAGCATGACGCTGGGCCAGCTGTACGTGACGCCCGAGGCGCTGCGCGGCTACAGCGATCCGCCCGGCTACACCAAAGATGACCGCTACGACAAACTGGATCTGTTCCAGCGCCCGCTGATGAAAAAGATACTCCTTGCAGGCGCACCGGAGACCATGCCGGATGGCTGCCTGCCCGCCACCAATGACTCCACTCTCGGCGCTCGCTATCCCCGTGCCCGCACCGAGCAGCAGTACTTCTGGTATCCAAACGAGAAGCACAAGCGCCTCATGGCCTGGGCATTTCACGGCAGGATCGCAGACACCGGCGGCGAGTACGCTCTCTTCCGCCGCGACTCCGACATCAGCTTCGCCGCCGTCGAGCCATTCGACCCCTCCGCTGAGAGCGTCGTTCGGCCTGACGTCGGCTGGGCCATCATGCGCACCGGCGACACCAGCACTGATGCCGCCCTGATGCTCGACTACGGCCCCTTCGGCAGCGGCCACGGGCACCCGGACCGCCTCAACATCATCTATTACGACTTCGGCAAGGAGCTCGTCACTGATCTCGGCTACCTCGGCGCCGGGCATCCCATCCACCCCTGGATCAGATGCACCGCCTCACACCATCACGTCATCGTGGATGGCAAGGCCCAGGCGCGAGCCGCCGGTGAACTCGAAGCCTTTTCCGGCGAGGGCAATATCAACGCCGCCATCGCCAATGCGCCGGCCGTCTATGAGGGCATCGCGGACACATACCGCCGCTATCTGGTCTTCGTCAACCACGGCCTCGGCAAGCGCTATATCGTGGACCTCTTCGAAGTCAACGGCGGGGCCGACCATCAGTACGGCTTCCACGCCGATGGCGAGACCTTCAAGCCCCCTGCACTCCCTTACGAGGACCTCGACGCAACGACGCTCGGCGAAGACCGCACCGGCTACACATGGCTCAAGGACGCAAAACAAGCTCCTGCGCCCGGGCCCTTTGTCGCCGAGTGGATAAGCCATCCCGCCAACCACCTCGGCACCCGCCTCCACATGATGCCTGCCGACAATACCACCCTCATCTACGCCAAGGCTCCCGGCCTCCGCAACCGCTCCACGCCCTTTGCCGAGCGCGACATGTACAAGGTCCTCGTCCAGCGCCCCGGCCCACACAACCTCTTCTTCGCCGTCATCGAGGCATTCAAGGGCGACGCCGGCATCAGCCGCGTCCGCCAACTGACTGCCCGGACCGATGCCGGCCAGGCCCGCGCTGTCGAAGTCACCTCCGGCGACACCACCGACATCACCATCATTGCCGATGAAGACGCCGCCGGCGGCATCATCAAGCTCACCGAGTATCCCGGGCTCACCTTCACCGGTCGCGTCGCCTTTATCAGTCTCCAGGGCGACGCGCTCAAGCAGATGTGGATGATGGGCGGCGAGAAGCTCACCTATGGCACCCTCGCTCTTTCCAGTGTTGCCCGCTACGAGGGGAAGATAATCTCGCTCGACGGGGACAGCTACGCGGTAACCGTGGATTGCGACATCCCGCCCGGCAAATCATGGGCCGGTGAGCAGATGCTTGTCGCCGGCCGCAGCGATGGTGCCTACGTCATCGAAGAAATCCAGACCGTCGGAGACAAGCGCCTCATCAAGCTGGCCGACGAGCCGATCCTCGCGCTGGAGCCTGGCGACACCTTCGCCATCGTCCCCGCTGCCGGCATCGAGATGCTCGCAGAGAACCTGCTGCACGTTCGCGGACGCACCGCTCAACTCACCCTCGTCAATGGCCGCACACTGCCGGACGGTCGCGTCATCGTGCCGGCCAATGGCAGCAGCCACCCCAAGCGCATCTACGTCAGACCCGCCGGTGGCAAGTGGCAGCCGCTTGATTGCTCTGTCGTCAAGGGCCGCATGACGATTCGCCTCGACCCCGAGCAGCTCGGCGCCTCTGAGCTCTGGCTCTATGTCTCTTCTGCGCCGATTGATCTGACTGACGCCGACCCACCCACGCTCACCGATATTCGTATCAATCAGCGCCGCTTTGACGCCGCCGGTGCTCTCGGCTACCTTCCTGAGGCCGACCGTTTCACCTTGACACTGCAAGACCGTGGCAAGATCCTCGCCGGCGGTCTCCAGGCTGTCCTGATGGGTGAGCGTGCCGGCTCCATCCCCCTTTCAGTGGACCTCCGCTCGCTTGCACCCCGCGAGCCCGGCAAGTGGCGCATCACGCTCCGGGCACAGCCCGCCGACATGACCCCCGACACCTACACGCTCACAGTCCGCCTCAGCGACGAATTGGCCAACCTCGCCGAGTACAGGTTCCGCTTCAACACCGAGGGCTTTGCCATGCCGTTCGAGTCCCTGTCCATCGTCGCCTCCAGTGGCAGAGTCAGCAAGCCTCTGGGCGGCCTCGACACGATGTTCTACCGCAGCCAGGAGCCGGGCGATTTCCTCACTTACAGCTTCGAGCCACCTGTCACCGGCAACTGCTCTCTCTTCATACGCTACACGCGCTATGGCGGCTACGGCATCTTCCAGACGTATCTGGATGATGAGCCCGTCGGGGAGCCTGTTGACATGTACTTCACGGGCCTTGATCCACGCGGAGGTCTCGCCGACCTTGGAGCACACAAACTCACTGCCGGCCCGCACACACTCAAGCTGCTGATAACCGGCAAGAACCCTAATGCCGCCAGCATGTACCTCGGCATCTGCGATTTGATCCTCCGCCCCACCCACCCCGATTGAACTCGCCATCGGAGCCAGCCCCAGGCAAACGCCACCCCCAGCCAACCGCCCCACCCAGACAAACGCCAGGCACGGGCTGAAGGACAGC
>JAUWOG010000157.1 GCA_030612305.1 Armatimonadota bacterium
CGGCGCCTGCTCACAGCCAGCTCAACTCCACCAGAAGGAAACCAGGGCCCCGAATGTCCAAGCGTAGATCAACACCGCTACGTCTCATCAAACTCCTGCTCCGCAAGAGACTCCGCCATTCCGGTGCAGGCGAGCATTCAATGAATCTTGTCATCGGTCTTATCATCGGCATCGGCGGAGGTCTGGGTGCCGTTGCATTCCGCTGGCTCATCGGCTACTTCGACTTCTTCTTCTTTGACTGGCTTGGAGATATCCTGGCCTTCATGGGCGACAAACACGTCATCATCCTCCCTGCCATCGGCGGAATCATTGTCGGTTCGCTGATCCAATGGGGGGCACGGGAGGCAAAAGGACATGGCGTGCCACAGGTCCTCGAAGCGGTAGCTGTGCATGGCGGCCATATCAGGGCGCGAGTCGCCGTCGTGAAGTCGTTCGCCTCAGCCATCTGCCTCGGTTCCGGAGGCTCCGCCGGTCGCGAAGGCCCCATCGTGCAGATCGGCTCCACACTCGGCTCAATCGCTGGTCAACTCGGCAAATTCAGCCTCCCGCAGCGACGCTGCTTCGTCGCTTGTGGGGCTGCGGCCGGGATTGCCGCCACATTCAATGCGCCGCTCGCAGGTGTTCTCTTCGCCCACGAAATCATCCTTGGTGACCTCGCTATCACGTCATTGGCTCCCATCGTCGTAGCCGCAGTAACATCCGCTGCCATCGGGTATTCGGCATTCGGCAATGTCCCGGCATTCCAGATACCCGACTACGCATTGGGACACGTGACTGAACTCCCTTGGTTCATTGTCGTCGGAGCCATTGCGGCACTGGCTGGGGTTGCCTTCATACGATTGCTCTATGGTCTCGAGTTCTGGATAGACCGCATTAGAATGCCGATATGGGGCACCGCAGCTCTGGGAGGCCTGGCAGTCGGCTGTATCGGCTACTTCTTCCCCGCCATCTTTGGCCTCGGCTACGACGCCATGGGCCAGGTCCTTTCCGGGATCACGCCCGTTACGGTGGTTCTGCTGGCCTTGGGAATCCTAAAGATCGTCGCCACCTCAGCCACGCTTGGCTCCGGTGGCTCCGGGGGCATCATGGCCCCGTCCCTCTTCATCGGCGTAATGCTCGGCACTGCCTTCGGCAATCTTCTCGCACCGCTGTCCGCCACTACACCGCCCGCCTATGGCCTCGTTGGTATGGCCGCCCTTTTCGCCGCAACCGGACATGCTCCTCTCACCTCAGTTCTTACCGTCTTTGAGATGACCAGAGACTACCAGATGATCCTGCCCTTGATGCTCGCGTGTGGAGTGAGCACCGTCATGGCCCGGCTCCTGTTTCCCTTCAGCATCTACAATTTCCGGCTCATGCAGCATCACATCCACTACTCCCTCGGCCGCGACACCAGGCTCCTCGATACCGTCACCGTCGAACAGGGGATGACCACAGACATCATCACCTTGCCGCCCGACGCCCCGCTCTCCGAAGCCGCCCGGCTCTTCGAAGACACCAAGCACCACGGCTTCCCCGTCGCCGATGCCGACGGCACGCTCCACGGCATCATCTGCCTCGGTGATCTCCGTGATGCTATCGCCGCCGGCCGCCAAGACACCACCGTCCGCGACGCTAGTAGCCACGACGTCATCGTCGCATTTCCTGATGAGACGCTCAATGACGCTCTCCGCAAGCTCGGCCTCCGCGACATCGGACGTCTCCCCGTCGTGGAGCGACAGGATCACACCAGGCTCATCGGTCTCATCACTCGTAAGAACATCATCGCCGCCTACAACCGGGCTCTGCTCAAGCTGCACACCCATCTCGAGGAAACCGTCAAGCCCGAACACATCGAGTAGAAGGCTGACAATGGACCCCCAGGCACGAGAACTCCTCGTCATCGTTGCCACCTACAACGAAAGCGAAAACATACCCACTCTCATCAGCCAGGTTCGAAGCCTCGACCTGCCGGCGCACATCCTCGTCGTGGACGATAACTCCCCCGAAGGCACCGGCCAACTCGTCGAGCGGATCGCTCAGGAGACTCCGGGCTGTATCAAGGTCCTCCACCGCGCTGGCAAGCTGGGCTACGCATCGGCGCTCCGCGAGGGCCTCGCGATGGGACTGCGAGACGGCTACAACATCATCATGACCATGGACGCCGACCTCTCCCACGATCCCGCCAAGATCCCCGAGCTCTATGCCGCCACACGCAACTACGACGTCGCCGTCGGCTCCCGCTACGTACCTGGCGGCGGCACTGCCAACTGGCCGCTCTATCGCCGCGTCCTCAGTCGCTCCGCCTCCCTGCTGGCTAGAGTCCTCACCGGCCTTCGCACCCATGACTGCACCGGTGGATTCCGTGCCTACCGCAGCCATGTCATCACCCAGGCGGATCTCCTCAACAGCAACACCGAGGGCTACTCATTCCTCGTCGAGACTCTTTTCAAGTGCCAGCGGGCCGGCGCATCCATCACCGAGGTCCCGATCATATTCACAGATCGCCGGCGGGGCCAGTCGAAGATATCCAAGAAGATTATCCTCGAAGCGGGCTGGGTACTGCTCAAGCTCTTCTACTCCCGTCTCGCAGGCAAGTGATACGGCGCTTCAGTACCTCGCCCCCGCCGGAGAAGGTATCTGCCCCCGCTTGAGGAATATCCTTACTACCGCTACGGTATCACTACGCGGACGCACTTGTCTGTCCGCAACCAAATAGGAGGACGAGCACAATGTCCGAACCACTCGCAATTGATGGTGGCGAAAAAACCAGAGAAGAACCGTTCCCCCCTTGGCCGTACTTTGACGAGGAGCCCATACAGAGAGCAATGGAGCCGCTCCGCACCGGCAAGGTCAACTACTGGACCGGCACCGGCGGGATGGAGTTTGAGCAGGAGTTCGCCGAATGGTGTGGCTGCAAGTTCGGCATGTCCACCAACAGTGGCACCAGCGCCCTCCATGTGGCAATGGCCGGCGCACTGAACATCGGGCCCGGCGATGAGGTCATCACTCCCAGCTACACTTTTATCGCCTCCTCGATGTCCATCGCACAGACGGGGGCCGTCCCTGTCTTCGCCGATGTCGAGAGGCTCACTCACACCATTGACCCCGAGTCAATCGAGAGCGTCATCTCCGACGAGACCAAGGGCATCGTCGCCGTGCATCTCTACGGCTGCATGTGCGACATGGACCCCATCATGGAGATCGCCGACAAGCACGGTCTCTACGTCATCGAGGACTTCGCCCAGGCTTTTGGCGGTGAGTACAAGGGCAAGAAGGCGGGCAGCATCGGTCATGTCAACGCGACCTCCTTCTGCCAGAGCAAGCACTTCACCACCGGCGGCGAGGGTGGCTGCGTCGTCACCGACAACGAAGACTGGGCATGGGACGCCCGGGCCTTCCGCGACCACGGCTACGATGTCTCCGAGCGAATGCGCCTCCTCGCGCTCGAGGAGAAGCTGCCCTACATCCACAATCGCATCGGCTTCAACTTCCGCATGACCGAGATGCAGTCTGCTATCGGCCGCCGCCAGCTTGAACTCATGGACACCTGGAACCTCCCCAACCGCCGCCGCAATGCCAAGATACTCGACGACGAACTCAAGGACGAGCCCTACATCCTCCAGTTGCCCATAGACACCGAAGAGCGCAAGAACGCCTACTGGCTATACCCGATTATTCTCGACACCGATGCCATCACGGTTGAGGCCCGCCAGTTCTTCCAGGCCGTCGCCGCCGAGGGTGTGCCGGCCGGGCCTGTGCTCTGGCCTGAGAGCTACAAGGAGAAGTGTTACGCCGAGCATATCGGCTTCGGACGACTCAACTACCCATTCGGCGATCCTGCGGCCAGACCCGAGGCAGTGGACTACAAGAACGTACACCTGCCCAACGCAATCTGGGCCGAGAGTCGTACTTTCTTCGTGCCGCCCCATCCCACCTACGAAGAACAGGACATGCGCGACATCGCCGCCGCGATCAAGAAAGTGGGCGCGGCGTACGTCAACTAGCCCCGGCCGCCTTTGCCCTACGCGCGGTCGCGTTTTTCTCATTGTCGCGCAGGTCGGGCTTCCAGCCTGACGCTGTTGTGACGCGTACTTGCGCCGGCCTACGGGGGCTGTCCAGAGTTGCGTGGGATTGACCACAGCCGATTTCTCAATGAGGAGTTGCCGCCACCATGACCGCCGAAGATATCATGGACACGAATTTCGTTTACGTCAATCCGGACATGTCTCTCCAGGACGCGGCCGACCTCATGACCGAACACAACTACTTGTTCTTGCCGGTCATTGACGACGAAGATAGCGCCTGCGGAGTGCTGCTCGAAGCCGACCTGCTTCGAGCAGTCATGCCAAGGTACCTCGACGGCCTCGCCAGCCTCAAGTGGCTGCCTGACGCCTATGAGCTGTCGGATGCGGACGGCACAATCGAGCACCTCACAGTGAAAGACGTCATTGATGACCGCCAACTTTACATCGTCCAACACGACGCCGGCCCCGCCGAGATCGCCCATGTCATGCTCACGAAGGGCATCGCCGGCATGGGCGTTGAGAAAGACGGCAAGCTTGTCGGCTATGTCACTCGCGGTGCGCTCGTGCGCCACATCTACGCCCACACCCTCTGCCCAGAAGAGACCCAGCAACCATGAACGTTCCCGCCATAGCCGCGATAGCCATATTCCTTGCGGCCTACATTCTCCTCGCCACCGAGAGAGTCCACAAGACGAAAGCGGTTCTCGCCGGCGCGGTGCTGATGATACTCGTCGGTCTCGTCAGCCAGCGCACCGCATTTCACGGCGATGAAGCCAGACACATCGAGGGCATTGACTGGAATACTATCATGCTGCTCATCGGCATGATGATCATCGTCAACATCACCCGCACCACCGGAGCCGTCGAGTACCTGGCCATCAAATCCGCCAAAGCCGTACACGGACGCCCTGTTCCCATCATTATCCTGTTCTGTGTCATCACAGCCGTATTGTCAGCTTTCCTGGACAACGTGACCACCGTAATCATCATCGCGCCGGTGGTAATTCTGATCTTTGAGCGCCTGCATAGCGATCCCGTTCCTGCATTGATATCCATCATCTGCGCCTCCAACATCGGCGGCACGGCGACACTCATCGGGGACCCGCCAAATATCATCATCGGCTCCGCCGCGCGTCTCAGCTTCCTCGACTTCCTGTCGGTGGATGCACCCCCGGCCATTGCCTCTACGATAGCTCTCCTGGTGGCAGTAGCTCTGGTCCTCCGCTCCAGAATCAAGGTAAGCCCGGAGGCCCGCGAGGGCATCATGGACTTTGACGAGAGCGCCGCCATTACGGACTGGCGATTGCTGCGCCGCTGTCTGGTGGTGCTGGGCATTACGCTGGTCGGGTACGTGATTCACGGCCCGCTCGGTCTGGAGCCGGCGACGATAGCTCTGGCCGGCGCGGCACTCATCATGCTGCTGCACACTGAGGGGCCCGATGAGGCGCTCAAGGCAGTTGAATGGTCCACGATATTCTTCTTCATTGGGCTCTTCATAATGGTAGCCGGGCTGGTGCAAAACGGCGTACTGGAGATGCTGGGCACGGGCTTCACCACCATCACTGCAGGCAACACCACGACAATGACCATGGTGATGCTGTGGGCCTCGGGGCTTCTCTGCGGAGTGGTCAACAACATCGCCTACACCACCATGATGACGCCTCTGATCAAGTCAATAGCGTTTTCTGCACACTCGTCGGCGGCCACCGCGTCCTTCACTCAGATATATCAAGCGCCCAATATCCTCCCGCTGTGGTGGGCCCTGTCGCTCGGCGCATGTCTGGGCGGGAACATGACCTCTGTTGCCTCGGCGGCCAACGTCCTCGTCGTCGGCATCGCCAACGCCAGCGGCCATCCGATATCCTTCCGCCGATATCTCAAGTACGGCGTCCCCATCTCAATCATCACGCTGCTCATCTCAACACTCTGGCTCTGGTTCCTCTTCCTGCGTTAGTCCGCTTCCTCCCCCGGCCCGGTGTCAGTGCCGGGGGCGTCTTGCCGGCCGCATCTACTGGCGCAATACGGAACAAGGAGCTCGCGCAATGAGCAACATACAACGCTTCGGTATCTCCATGCCCCAAGATCTGCTGGAGGCCTTCGACGAG
>JAUWOG010000487.1 GCA_030612305.1 Armatimonadota bacterium
GAGCGCGTAGGTGGAGGTGCGGGGCACGGCGGCGGGTATGTTGGTCACTGCATAGTGAACGACGCCGTGCTCGACATACGTGGGTTCGGCATGAGTTGTCGGCCTGATGTTCTCGACGCAGCCGCCCTGGTCAATGGCGACATCAACTACGACGGCGCCGGGCCTCATGGCTTTGACCATCCCTGCGGTGATGACATGTGGCGCCCGTGCGCCGGGTATGAGGACAGCGCCGATGACGGCATCGGCCTCGGCGACTGCTTCGGCGACGGCAAGCGGACTGCTGTAGAGAGCGGTGATGGCGGCCCCATAGATGTCATCAAGGTAGCTCATGCGCTGGGTGTTGATGTCGAAGGCGGTGACGCGGGCACCCATTCCGGCAGCGACCTTGATGGCGCTTGCGCCGACTGCTCCACAGCCGACAACGACCACCTCGGCAGGAGCAACGCCGGTGACTCCGCCGAGTAGTACGCCCCGTCCGCCGGAATGCTTCTGGAGACACTCGGCGGCCACCTGAGACGCCATCTTGCCGGCCACTTCGCTCATCGGCTCCAACAGCGGGAGACGGCGGTCTTCTGTCTGCACCGTCTCGTAGGCGATGCCGATGATCCCGGCATCAAGGACGGCCCTGGTCAGCTCTTCAGAAGAGGCCAGGTGGAGATAGGTAAAGAGTATCTGGTCCTGCCGAAGCAGTCTGTACTCGGGGCTGACCGGCTCCTTCACCTTCAGGATCATCTCGGCACGTCCGAAGACCTCTTCCGGCCCGTCCACCATCTCTGCGCCGGCATTGGCGTACTCCTCGTCAGAGATGCTGCTGCCTTCCCCGGCAGACCGTTCGATGAGCACCTGATGCGCGTCCGCGACCAGGGCGTAAGCACCCGCCGGCGTTACGGCTACACGGAATTCCCCCTGCTTGATCTCTTTCGGTACTCCAATGATCATCTGACGCCTCCTGCTCCTTCAGGCGATTCTGCCACATGAGGACTATGTGAGAACGCCATCGGCATGGGCTAGTGATGTCCCGGCGGTCTGCCGACCAGCCACAGCGCGCCCGGCGCGACGGTACATTCGATCGGCGTGTGTCCCATTATCTCGCCATCGGCCTGCCATTTCACCGCATCGTCGGATTCGATGAGGAGATGTCTCGCCTGGACTACTGTTGCGGCGTGGTGCTGATCGGCAGGAGCGCCCCAGACGAAGGTGTCGAGGCCGAAGTTGAGTAATTCGCCGGAGCCCTTGTCATGGAGTATCACGAATTCCAGGAGGCCGTCATCAGCGCGCGCGTTTCTCGACAGCGCCATGCGGTGGGCATACTCCGGCAGATTCGAGATGAGGACGCCCCACATGAGGCCGGCAAAGCTGTCTCGTTCAAAGGTCAGTTTCAGCAGCTTTGGTTCCTCGGTGAGAATCGCCTGGACTGTCTGGCCGGCAAAGGCCAGCCAGCCGACCATCTCCTTCCATGGACTGCTGATCTGGTCCACGATCTCGGCGTCGAGACCGGCGCCGGCCATGCCGACGAAGTACCGCCCGTTGATGACGCCCAGGTCAATACGTCGCGCCTCTCCTGCAACGGCGAGGCGGCATGCTTCCGGTAGCTCGCCCGGTCTCAGGTGCAGATGTCTCGCCAGGATATTGCCCGTGCCCAGAGGGATGACCGCAAGCTCCAGCGACGTTCCGGCGATGGCCTGGATGACTTCGTTGACGGTCCCATCGCCGCCGGCAACGACGATGCGCTTGTGTCCGGCTTCGGCGGCTTCTTGCGCGAGCCTGCCAGCATCGCCCTTCTGTCGCGTGAGTGCGACCCGAGGGCTGGCCCCCGCCTCGAGCAGGTGCTGTACTACGTCGCCGATCCGCACGGCTCTCTCGACAAGTCTCGCCGTCGGGTTGATTATCACAAACATCGGGTTTTCACCTGGGTCCTGAGGCCAAGAGCGGATCACATGGAGCTGAGCTTACTTGAGCACCACGAAGAACAGCACGAGGTAGTAGTAGGCCAGCGGCATGTCAAAGAGGAGTGCATCGAAACGGTCCAGGAAGCCGCCGTGCACGCCGAAAACGGTGCCGAAATCGTCTATCTCCAGATTGCGTTTGAGTATCGAGCTGCCGATGTCTCCGACCTGGCCGACGGTTCCGAGCAGGACGCCGAGTATGACGGCGTGATACCAGGGCATGCCCAGCCACAAGCCAAGCGCTACTGTAGAAACAAGCGCCGCAAGTAAGCCGGCGACGCCGCCTTCGACGGTCTTGTTGGGGCTTATGTCGGGCACCAGCGGCTGCTTGCCCCAGGTCTTGCCGGCGAGAAAGGCGAAAGTGTCACAGAACCAAACAGGCACGACGGCCAGCACAAAGGCCCCCATGCGGTGCCAGAACTCGCCGAGACCCCCGGTCTCGAGTGCAGCCGGCACATCGAGGCCTCGCAGGCGAGCCAGGAACGAAAGCATCAAGGCGACATACACGACTCCGAAGACCGTGATGGCGGAGCTGGTGAAGGCCATCTGCTTGTGGCCGGGACGCAGGACGGAGACGAGCGCACAGGCGGCCAGAAACACAAGCAATGCCACCGTTACCTCGGTAGCGTTCTCCGGATAGAAGATGCTGACCGCGATAATGGCAAGACCCACGACAAAGCCGAGCAGGACCGCGGGGCGGAATCCACCGGCGATGGCGGCGGAGTAGTACTCGGCCATTCCGATGAGGCAGAGCGCGCCCAACGGCGCGAACAGCCACCACCCACCAAGATAGCCGAATATCAGCAGCGCCGGAACGCCGAACAGCGCCCACATTGCCCGCCTGAGGAACTCCAGAAGCATCGTAACTCCCTGTCCCAGTGCCCGCCACGTTCTGCCCGCTGCAGGGATGTGCGGTGCAATGAGTATTTGGTCGCGCACGCCCCGTACACCTTCCACAGGCCCACAAATTGTTGCGGCGGCGACATGAAGGGCAGGATTGGGCCCGCAATCTATGGAAACAACTGGGTGAGGTGTTTCAATGATGAGGAGCCAATGGGGCCTGGCGACGCTGAACATTGACCGGGAGGCTTCGTCGGTGAAGGCCGGTGATGAGCTTGCCATCAGCCGACTGCGGCCCGGCAACGACGATATCTTCATCACGCCGCACGCCGGGACGCAACTTGCCGAGATGTAGGGAAGAGTCGGGCTGGAAGCTCTGTGGTGCTCGCCACGCATCGCGAGCTGGAAGACGCTG
>JAUWOG010000547.1 GCA_030612305.1 Armatimonadota bacterium
GTGCGCCAATATCGGCCATTCGCACCCCCACTGGGTCAAGGCGATTCAGGCTCAGGTCGCCAAGCTCACCATGCCCTACGCCTTCCCCACCGAGCCGCGAGCCATCTACGCCAAGCGCATCGTCGAGGCCATGCCGGACCATGCGAAGAATCTCGACACCTGCTTCCTGCTGAGCACCGGCTCGGAGGCGACTGAGGCTGCCATGCGCATCGCCAAGCGCGTCACCGGCAGGCACGAGATCATCAGCTTCTGGGGCGCGTTCCATGGCCGCACCTGGGGCGCGATGTCCATGGCCGGCATCCGCTCGACGAAGAACAACTGGGGCCCGCTGATGCCGGGGACCATCTACGCGCCATATCCGTACTTCTACCGCTGCCCGTTCGGCTCCAAGACCCCCGACGAATGTGCCGACCGCTGCATCGAGTGGCTGGACCACAAGATGAAGTTCGAGTCCATCGGCGACCTGGCCGCCGTCATCACCGAGCCGTACCAGGGCGGCGCCGGCTTCGTCCTCCCCCCCGATGGCTTCCTGAAGAAACTGCAGGACTGGACCCACGAGCAGGGCGCGCTCTTCATTGATGACGAAATCCAGGCCTCCTTCGGCCGCAGCGGGAAGATGTTCTACATGGAGCACGACAAGCTCACTCCGGATTTCCTCTGCATCGGCAAGGGCATCGCCAACGGCATCCCGACCGCCGCGCTGCTGGCGAACCATGAGCTTTTCGACCAGCTTGACAAGGGCGAGATGTCCTCGACTACCGGAGCCAATCCGGTCTCGGCAGTGGCGGCCAACGCGGTACTCGATGTCTTCGAGAGCGAGAACCTGCTGGAGAACTGCAACGAGGTCGGCGACTTCATGACCGACGAATTCCTCAAGCTGCAGGAGAAATACGAGGTCCTCGGCGACGGGCGCCACAAGGGTCTCGTCATCGGCCTGGAGTTCGTCAAGTCGAGGCAGACTAAGGAGCCCGCACCGGACCTGACTGCCGAGATCACCGAGCGGATGGCACGCAAGGGCGTCACCTGCGGCAAGGTCGGCATCTGGGGCCACGTCATCCGCGTGGCCCCGCCCCTCTGCATCACAAAGGACCAGGCCACCGAGAGCATCAAGTGCTTCGACGAGGTGCTGAGCGAGGTGTAGGGCGATGCGGGCCGGTCTCGCTGCGGAGACTACGCTTCCTGTGTTTCGGAAGGACGGGGCAATGGCAACCGATACGCCAGCCGACAGCGGCCAGGACAGGACAACCACGAGGCGACGCAGGTATGTCACCATCGCGTGGCTGGCAGGTGTGTCGGGCGTGCTGTTCATTGGACTGATCATCTTCATGCTGTCTCCGGCCGGCGATGTATGGTACTTGGCTGTGAGGTTCGGCAATCTACCCTTTGACCAGGAGCAGTGGAAAACGGGCGAGGTCACTCGTGACGGCTACTGCGTGCGCGGCGCGATGGTTAGCAAGTTGCTCCGACGCCATGAACTGGTGGGCATGACACAGGAAGAGATCATCCAACTTCTCGGCCCGCCGGATCGTGCGGGATGGGGGGACCCGATACGCGACGACGCACCGCCCGAAGCGTGCGAGCTAGATTATGCGTTGGGCGCGTTCTCTGGGTTCCGTGTGGACATGGACTACCTGACGTTGCATTTTGATGACAATGGCAGAGTAGATGCTTGGTCGGTTTGGCAGTCCTGATATCCTACGAGATAAGGACTATGTGAGACTTCTTCTGGGAAGCCCTGCCGAAAGACGAGGGAAACGTCGCAGGCTTTCGGGGGCACCGCCTGAACGGAAGACACGAAGTGTCTGGAGCGAAACCGGCCTGCAGGCCGATACATCACTCGGTCTGTGCCGAATGAGTCAGGAGCGAACAATGATGTCCGACAATCTGAATGAATACTTCACCGCAAAATACGATGAGGCCGCCGAGGTTCTGATGGACCTTGTCCGCATCCCTTCGATGGCTGGCGGCGAGGGCCCCGTAGCCACATATCTCCGTGACAACATGAAGGGCTTCTGCGACGAGATCGGCTACATCGAGATCACCAATGACATCAAGGATGACGTGGACTACACGACGCCGGTGAAGGGCCTCGAGTATGGCGACCGGCCGAACGTCCGCGCGGTGCAGAAGGGCTCCGGCGGCGGCAAGTCGCTCATCTTCAACACTCACATGGACGTGGTGCCGCCCTCCGCCACCCAGGAGCGCCCCTTCGATCCGTACATCGAGGATGGCAAGGTCTATGGCCGAGGCACCTGTGACGCCAAGGGCCAGCTCGTCACGCTCTGGCTGGTCATGCAGGCCATCCGCGACCTCGACCTCGACCTCAAGGGCGACGTCATCGGCCACATGGTCATCGAGGAGGAGAATGGCGGCAACGGGACGATAGCGATGGCGCGGACCGGTGAGACCGCCGATGCAGCGATCGTACTCGAGCCGTCGAACTTCATCCTCTACCCGCAGATTCGCGGCGCGGTCTGGTTCGAGGCGACGGTCCACGGGCAGTCGGGGCATTCGGGCGCACCGGGCGGCACGGTCTCAGCGCTGCTGAAGGCGCTGCGGGCGATAGAGCTATTCACCGCGTATCATGTTGTCGCGCTGGCGCAGAGGCGCGGCCAGTATCCACTCTTTGACCAGTGCCCCAATCCGGCCCCGCGGACTATCGGCGAGCTTCATGCCGGTGATTGGCCGGCCCAGGCTCCGCAGCAGGCGGTCTTCACCGGCGTGCTCGGCATCCTGCCCGACCGCACCAAGGAGCAGGTCATGGCCGACCTCAAAAACCTCATCAAGGACTGCGATGACGAGTGGCTGGCCGACCATTTCGAGATCGAGTTCACCTACCGCCATGATGCCTGCGTGCTGGACCCCGAGCATCCGCTGGTGCAGACGCTG
>JAUWOG010000391.1 GCA_030612305.1 Armatimonadota bacterium
CGGTCATGAAGCTGCCGTGAAGCGCGAGCACGACTTCGACTCCGGTGCGCTGCTTTTCCTTTGCGACGAGATCGAGATACTCATCGGTGGACATGGCTTCGTCACGCGCTCGACCGCGCAGCTCGATTCCGTCATAGCCATGCTCGACGGCCTTATCAAAGGTCGTCTCGACCGGGTACCCGCGCTCGAAGTAGTTGCAGTGCATAATCAGATTCGGCATTGTCAGTCAACTCCATTTCCGTGTGTGAGGTAGTTGTCTTGCAGGTTCCGCGCACAGTATAGCTTCACGTGCCGGCGAGAGCAAGGAGCAGATGTCGCAGCGTCGTCTCCGCCGCTCACACGTTCTTCACCAGCGGCCGCCAGCGCCACTATTTCCCTCCTGTAGGTCGGGCTTCCAGCCCGACGCCGTTCTCTGTAAAGCCCGCCCCTCAGGCGTTCTTCACCAGCGGCCGGTAGCTCCAGGATTGCAGCTTGCACAACATCGCAATCCGGCTGTCGTCGTAGAACGGGGGCGCATTCGTCGAGCCGGCGTTCGCGTTCTGGAAGATGGGGAACTCGCTGCATTTTGGCAAGCCCCCGGTCGGCTCCACGGTCACCTCCTCGGGTAAGTCATCCTCAGTGAAGGCCTCCGCGAGGGCCATGAGCACCTCACCGGGACCCGCGTCAACAGCATGGGCGCGGACGGCATCTGGCACCCGGTCGTGAGCCATGATGTAGGCATACACGGAGCGCGCGGCGATGAGGTAGTCGGCACGCAGGTACTTGACCGGCCCGGTGAGCTCCGGGACCGGCTCAACAGGCCCCAACGTGCGGCGCACCTGCAGCTTGTCGGGCAGCCGGTTGTAGAGCATCACATACTCGCCCAGCGTCGCCAGCAGGAAGAGCGCGTCGGCAGTGGAGACAGTGGTCTCGCCGACCTTCAGCGCATCGAAGTTCCGGGTCAGCTCGCGGCACATCTCCCGCACCTGTGCCATAGTGACCCATTGGCCCTGGGGCTCGGCATGGCGCTCATAGTACTCCTTGAGACTGAGGCACTCGATGTCATTGCGTGACACCAGCCATTCGGCGGCGCGGCGCGTCCATTCGAAGTGGGCCTCGATGTCGGCTGCAGAGCGCATGGGCCCGGGACGCCACTCGCGATCATGCGGATACGCACCAACCGGGCGGAAACCCTCAGTCAGCCGGAAGGGGAGAGTGGAATCGTACCATCCCCACCATTCCGAGAGTGCCCAGCAGGTCGGATGGCCGACGACATTGACATGATCGAAGCCCAGCGCAAGCTGCCGGTCGAAGCTCTCCTGGAAGTTGCGGAGTTCCTCATCGGGGTCCACAGGGGGCTTCTTGCGCTCCGGATGCAGGGGATCCCAGGAGCCGCGCCAGTCGCCCTGGGGGCTGACATTGCGACTCGCGCGACCGACGAAGAGCGTGTCCATGACCCAGGCGTTGTGCGGCATCTGGTCGCCGAAGCCGCCGTTGCTCACTCTCACCCCGCCCTGGCGCACGGCATATTGCGTCGCCGGGCTGTGATTCGACTGGTGCTGCACGTAGGCAGTCGGGAACTGGCCGGTCACCTCCGCGACCTCATTCAGCCCGGGAATCTCATAGCTCAGAGCCTTCGCCAGAGCAGTGTCCCAGTCGTCATCGGCCCCATAGACGAGTGCCGGCTCGGGGTAATCGAACCAGTAATTCCCGTGGTAGCAGATGTCGTGGCCCTTGAGCGCGGCGACGACGTCATCGCGACAGTTGCGGCGCAGGAACCGGGCCTTCTGGCCGGCGAAGAACAGGTTCAGCGGTATGCCCGCATCGGCATGAATCTGGCACAGCCGCAGCAGCGCGTCATCGGACTCAGGATTGTGCGCATCCTCGACATCGAGTCCCCAGAATACGGGTGTCTTAGCCATGATATCACCTTCACATGTGTGGAGTTGAGCCTGAGAGGGGGTATTTCGCCGCCGGTCGTCGGAGGCCTTCGGCATGTTGAATCGCGGCGGCCCCTCCGACGCCCCAAACACCTTCACCACCAAGCCGTTGCCTTGCGGAGGGGCCGCATACGAGGTGGAAGCGTAGCTTCCGCCGAGAATCCGGCCCAGACGTTGAGGAAATGTGCATGACTACAGTTCCAGCCCGACATGTCACCTTCGCCTGTGCCGCGTTCAGGTGTCGCCGGGGCTCTCCGGACTCTCGGGGAAGTAGCGGGCGAAGAGATGGTCGCCGTAGAACAGGTAGATGTAGAGAGTGATGCCGGTGAGGCCGCCGATCGCGTAGCGGGCGATGTCGGTCGCCAGCGTCCCGCTAGCCAGCGGGCTGATGAGGCCCTCGATGAGGCCGGCGGTGATGAAGATGGGGATCGTCCCGGCGACGAGGCGGACGGCTTCGTGGGCCGCAATGACGAGTGCATCCCGGCGCAGCATGTCGCCCGGATTCACCAGGCTGTAGCCGAAGCGCAGGCCCGCAGCCGCCGCCAGCAGAATCGCGGAGATCTCGATGACACCGTGAGGGACGATCACGGCACCCATAGTGACGAGCTTCCCCTGGTAGGCGCCGAGGCCGAGCGCCGCGCCGAGCATCAGCGAATTGCCGGCCAACAGGTAGAGCGTGCCGAGGCCGAAGCTGATCCCGGCCACAAAGCAGATCAGGGCAACCTTGATGTTATGGGTCATGAGAAAGCCGGCGAAACCCGGGCCGCCGATGGTTTCGGACATGTCGCTGAAGTACTCGCCCGGGGCATTGGTCTCGGCCAGGAAGTTCTCTACTTGCGCGCGGAACGCAGGCGTCGTGAAAATCTCGGCCCAGCCCGGATTGCTGGCCGTGGCAAGCGCGCCGATGGTCGTGCCGGCGATGAGCAGTGCGGCACACACCGCAAAGTAGCGGACGCATTTCTTGAAGGTCGCCGGGACCTCGATGCCGAAGAAGTAACCCAGGCGGACACTGCGACCACGTCTGCGCGCGTGGACGACCCCGTGCGCGCGGCCCATCAGCTGATTCAGGTATGTGATGGTCTCGGGGTGATAGTCGCGGGTGCGGGCAAGCGCGAGATGCGAGGCCGCCTGCCGGTACAGCGACCCCAGCTCGCAGAGTTCTTCGCTGGTGAGTTTCGAGACACCGCCGGCCGAATGGCAGCGCTCCAGAAGTGCCTCAAGGCGCTCCCATGTCGGCTTGTGTCTCTCGACAAACGTGCGCAAAACGTCGCCTCCAGGTGATAATGCAACACGAAACGATAACCGTACAGACGCCGGAATACGTTGAGATCGAGTACGAGCTTGCAGGCATCGGGTCGCGGGCGCTCGCTTGCCTCGTTGACACCGTGGTGCAGGCCGTCCTGACTGCGGCGCTCATCGCCCTGGGCATGTACCTCTTCTCGGTAACTTCGCTGTACGGGCCGGGGAATCCTCTTGGCATCGTGCCGATGATTATCCTGGGTGCCACAGGCACTGTTGCCTTCGTCGCCTACTGGATTGTCGTCGAGATGGTCACCGATGGGCAGAGCATCGGCAAGCGAATGGCCGGCCTGCGCGTAATTCGTGATGATGGCACGCCGATCAGCTTCTGGGACAGTGCCATCCGCAACCTCGTCCGCCTCATTGACTTCCTGCCTGCCAGCTACTTCATCGGCATCATCTCGGTATGGGTGAGCGGGCGATGCAAGCGGCTCGGTGACTATGCCGCCGGAACGGTGGTAGTCAAGGAGCGTGAGGCGGAGCTTCCCTCTGCGCTGCGCCCGGACCTCTCCGCGACGCCTCCCCAACAGGACGGGACTGGCCGCTCAGGCCCCAGCGTCCTGATGGGGAAGGCGCATCTCC
>JAUWOG010000491.1 GCA_030612305.1 Armatimonadota bacterium
CGGCGCCCGAGTGACCTGGCGTTGCTCACGGACATGGGGCGCAGCACGGAGCGGCGTCTCAGCCACGTGATAACGGCGCGGTCGGCGGCCGTGGTCAGGGAGCAGGCGGACGAGGCCCCGACGCCGAGGGACCTCATCGAGGCGCTGCGTGCTGAGACGGTCCGGATCATCGCCGAAATCAAGCGGTCGCGCCCGTCGCAGGGGAATATCAATGCGGAGCTCGACGTGGCAGACCTCGTACGGGAGTACGAGAACAACGGGGCGGCGGCCGTCAGTGTGCTCACCGACGAGGACTACTTCGGAGGCAGCATTGATGATCTCCGGCAGGCGCGGGCCGCAGTTGACTTGCCGATCCTGCGCAAGGACTTCATCATCTCGCCGTACCAGGTGTATGAAGCGCGGGCAGCAGGTGCGGACGGCGTTCTCCTCATCGTCGCCGGTCTCTATCCATCCACGCTGAAGACGATGCTGGAACTGACGCATGAGCTGGGGATGGCGGCGCTGGTGGAGGTGCACACAGAGAGGGAACTGGACCTGGCTCTGGCGAACGAGGCGAGACTGATCGGCATAAACAACCGGGACCTCAACACCCTTGAGGTCTCGCTGGATACGTTCGTGGAGTTGGCGTACCGGGTGCCGGGTGACCGGGTGCTGGTCAGCGAAAGCGGCATCCGGGACCGGGGCAATGTGGCTTATGTGGCGGAGGCAGGCGCAGATGCCGTCCTGGTCGGTACGAGTCTGGTGAGTTCTGAAGCGCCGGGGGCTGCCGTCGCAGAGCTACTGGGGGTTGCTGTGAGGCCACGGCGGGCCGCTATCGCCGACGCCGGACCTGGAAGGCAGCGCCTGGATGTCGGCACAACCGGATGGGGTCTGCCTTGAACTGGCGGACGCCTGCAGGTATAGTACCTGTTTGACCTCGACGGAATCAATGAGGCGGTGGCGTTGGGAGCGCGCGGAGGTGTATTGCGTTGGTTGATAGGGTGAAGGAAGCAGGGCGTTTCGGGCCGTACGGCGGGCAGTACGTGCCGGAGAGTCTGATGGCTGCGGTCGAAGAACTGACCGAGGCCTATGAGGAAGCCGCAAGCAGCCCGGAGTTCCAGGAGCAACTGGAGGCGTACTACCGGGACTATGCAGGTCGCCCGAGTCTGCTCTACCGTGCCGACCGGCTTTCGGAGGAAATCGGCTGCCGAGTGTACCTGAAACGCGAGGACCTCAATCACACCGGCGCCCACAAAATCAACAACACTCTCGGACAGGCGCTGCTGGCTCGCAGGATGGGCAAGAAACGTCTCATCGCCGAGACCGGCGCAGGCCAACACGGTGTCGCGACGGCGACCGTCGCCGCGCTTTTTGGCATGGACTGCGTCATCTACATGGGCACTGAAGACATTCGCAGGCAGGCGTTGAACGTCTTTCGAATGGAGCTGCTGGGCAGTGAAGTGGTCCCCGTCACCAGCGGCAGCAGGACGCTGAAGGACGCCATCAACGAAGCGATTCGGGACTGGATGACGAACTGCGATGATACCAACTACGTGATGGGTAGTGTCTGCGGCCCGCATCCGTATCCGACGATGGTGCGGGATTTCCAGGCGGTCATCGGGCGGGAGGCACGGGAGCAGTGCCTCGAGTATGAGGGACGCCTGCCGACCCACGTGCTGGCCTGCGTGGGAGGCGGCTCGAACGCGATTGGGCTGTTCCACGCCTTCGTGCCGGACGAGGCCGTTGAGATAATCGGCGTGGAGGCGGCCGGAAAGGGGCTCCACACGGACAAGCACTGTGCGAGCATCTCCAAGGGCAAGTACGGCGTGCTGCACGGGTTCGCCAGCCTGATGCTGCAGGATGAGGACGGTCAGGTGATGGCCTCACATTCGGTATCGGCGGGCCTGGATTACCCGAGTGTCGGCCCGGAGCACGCCTACCTGCATGAGACAGGGCGGGCTACTTACGTTGCCGCCACGGACGAGGAGGCGCTGGATGCGTTCGTGCGGCTGTCGAGGCTCGAGGGTGTCATCCCGGCGTTGGAGGCGGCTCATGCTGTGGCACACCTCTTTGCGATGAAGGACGACCTCAACGCGGAGAGTCTGGTGATCGTGAACGTGTCGGGTCGTGGGGACAAGGACTGCCAGGAAGTGCAAGGGATATTGGAGGCAAGTGCGGGTGAATAGAGTTCAGGAGGCGTTCGCAAAGGCGCGAGATGAGGGGCGCGGGGCGCTGGTCATATACCTGACCGGGGGCTTCCCGAACCTGGATGAATCCGGGGAACTTTTCAAGGCGATTGACGACGCGGGCGCAGATATCATCGAGGTGGGCCTGCCTTTTTCGGACCCCATCGCCGACGGGCCGACGATTCAGGCAGCGAGTCAGCAGGCACTGACAAGCGGGGCGAGTGTGGCCGGGATTCTCGAGATGATATCAGGGATCAAGCCGGAGGTCAGCGCACCGCTGGTAATCATGGGTTGCTACAACCCGATACTGGCCTACGGGCTGAAGGAGTTCGCCGGCGATGCGGCCGCGGCAGGTGTGAGCGGCGTGCTCATCGCGGACCTGCCGCCAGAAGAAAGTGATGACTGGTGCGCGACGGCCGCTGCCGGCGGCCTTGCCACCGTGTTTCTGCTTGCGCCAACCACAAAGAGCGAGCGTTTTGACCAGATAATCAGTCGCACCACGGGTTTCGTGTACGTTCTCTCCCGCCAGGGCGTTACGGGTGTCCGGGACGCGCTTCCAGCGGGGGTGCCGGACCTCGTGACGCGCGTGAAGCAACACACCCGCATCCCCGTGGCAGTCGGCTTCGGCGTCAGCAATGCCCGGCAGGTGGCCTCAGTGTGCGCTGTCGCCGATGGCGCTATCGTGGGCAGTGCAGTCGTGAGCGTCGTAGCAGAGCAGGAGACCGCGGACAGACGGGTGAAAGCCGTGGGGGAGATCGTATCGCAACTGGCCCGGGGGTGTCGCGCGCCTGCCCCGAGTGACGCCAAGCAGCAGACGACCTGATACTGCTCGCCTGGCGTTGAGGTTGCGCAGCATCTGAAATCGTGATGGTACTACTCACTTGCATAGCCTTTGCCGTGATGTCGTTGTCTTGGCCGTGTGCTTTTCGGAGGGGCCGACTACTGACGCGCCGGGCCCCCCCGCGCCGCGACGGGGGGGGCGGGCTTTGGCGGCTCGGCTGCCGATGCGTTTGCGC
>JAUWOG010000102.1 GCA_030612305.1 Armatimonadota bacterium
AATTCCTCGCCTGGTACGTCCGCCATACCACCCAAGACGAGTAGCGAGGAGCGCCCCCCCAGGTCAGCTTCGGTTGCACCGGCCTGATGCGCCGCCTAACCTCACCGCCTCACAGGACTTCCCCGTCGCACACGTCAGGTTTCCAGCCTCACGTGGCTGCAATCCGGAAAAAACCTGCATCAGACTATTGCCCTTCATTGCCGAAAGATGTAAACTACGGATTGTAGTAGTTCCCTTCGCAGCACCGAGGAGGTTCGCCAGTGTATCGAGCCAGACCCAGTTCTTATGCGCCGGTTGCGGTCCCGCTACTGCTTCTGTTCCTGGCAAGTGCAGCTCTTGCGGGAGCTGTCACGCCCACCAAAGTACAAGACAAGATGGTGCGCATCATCAAGCAGAAGTGGACCTGCAAGAACCTGAAGATCAAGGTCGTCCCCTTCGACAATGACAGCATGACCCAGGCCGGCAGGTTCCAGGCCATCGTATTCCGGGCCGATGCCATCTCCCGCAAGCATATCACTGTCGCTCCCATCTATGTGAAGGCTTTCGATGTCACCATTGACATCTATGCGCTCTTCTACAAGGACAAGATCCGGACTACCAAACGAAAGAAGACCGTTGTCGAGGCCAGGATGAGCGAGACCAACCTGAACAAGCTGCTCAAGATGAAGGACATGCCAATCAAGAACCCGCACGTTGACTTCGGCGACAACATACTCACCTTCACCGGCGAATACGCGGCTGTCTTCGGCCACCGTTTGCTGATGGAAGCCAAGCTGCAGATCGTGGACCATCGCAAGATCAATCTCATACCCACGAAGGTGAGGGTTAACGGCATTCCGCTTCCCTCCGGTCCTGTCCGGAGTCTCCTCTCCAAGGTCAACCCGCTCCTCGACATGGGCGAGGTACCGTTGCAGCCCAAGCTCGACACCATCACCATCACCCCGACACACATCATCATGAAGGGATAGCCGGCCGGAAAACTCAGCCGCATAGCGGGCCACGTGTACGCGTTGCTTCACGGCATCGGCAAGCTGTGAGGGCCGGCTCAGCTAGCTCCGAAAAAAAACTTCCGTCGCGCAAAGGACTTCTCACGCCTGCGTCGAATCTGGCGTGAGTTTTGCTTTGAATCCGCATCGGGAGATATCCCAAATGAAGCTGGCTGTCGGTTTGCGCGACACCTCCGATGAGTACTACCGCTTCCTGGCGCAGTTGGGCGTCCATTACGCCAAGTTCAACCTGTGGAACGAACTGATGAGCGAGCCCGGCGCCTGCGGAGTCCTCAAGGCTGACGCACTCCGCAACCTCCAGGAAACCCTCAAGCCTTACGAGATCCAGACCTACGTATTCCTCCTCCCCCAGGGCCCCAACACCCAGGACTGGCATGCCCGCTTTGGCAGGTCCCCCGAAGCCGACAGAGAGATCGAGAACGTATGCGAGACGATCCGTGTATGTGGCGACTGTGGCATTCCGGTCGTCGAGTGGACCTGGTCGATTCCGGATGTATTCGGCCGCATCGGCGCCGCTCCTGTCGCCCGTGGCGGCGCGACGAGCCCCCGTTTCGACTACTACCTCATCAAGGACAAACGCCCCCCCTACGCCGTGGACATGAGCGCCGAGGAGATGTGGGCCAACATCATCTACTTCATGGAGCGCATCGTGCCCGTGGCCGAGCAGGCAGGCCTCCAGTTGGCGATGCATCACCACGATCCCCCAACCGAGGTGCTCGCCGGCGAGGCGCGAATCCTCTGCAACTTCGAAGGCATGAAGCGCATGATCGAAGAAGTGGACAGCCCCGTCAACGGCTTCAACATCTGCCAGGGCACACTGACCGAGCAGGCGGGTCCCGCCCCGGGCGGGATCCTCGCCGTCATTCGCTATTTCGGCGAGCGCGGCAAAATCAACCACTGCCATTTCCGCAATGTCAAAGGCTCGGTGCCCGTGTATGACGAGGCCTTCATAGACGACGGCGATGTGGACATGTACGAGGCGATGAAGGTGTACAAGGAGACCGGCTACCGGCACTGCTTCATTCCCGACCACTGCCCCGGGATGACCGGCGATCCGAACCGCCGCGCAACTGTCGCCTATGCGGTCGCCTACATCCGAGCACTCTTGCACGTGGTCGGCGAACTATAGCCCGCCTCACTCATCAATCAACCCGAGGTCGTTGAAGCTGTCAAGTCTGTTGCCTTGCGCAGTTCCGAAGAAGGCAGCAATGCCGAAAATACTGTCGTCAGGAGATGTGACACAATGAAAGTCGGCGTCCAGATGGCCAATGTTACTGATGAGGAATGTCGGTTCCTTGCCCAGTTGGGTGTGCATCACGTTCGCATCACTTCGTGGGCTGACACGATGAGCGAGCCGGGCGCGTGCGGTGTGCTCCAGGCCGACGAGGTGAAAAAGCTCCAGGCAATTCTCGACCCCTACGACATCGAGGCCTACGTCTTCCTCCTCCCCCAGGGCCAGAACACGCAGTACTGGCACGCCCGCTTCGGCGACCATCCCCTCCGCGACCAGGAGATAGACAACGTCTGCGAAACCATCAAGGTCTGCGGCGACTGCGGCATATCGGTCGTCGAGTGGACCTGGTCAATCCCCGATGTCTTCGGACGCATCCCCGGGCCCAACACTGCAGGCCGGGGTGGCGCACAGGTATCCCGCTTCAATGAGCACCTCATAGGAGACAAGCGCCCCGAGTACGCGGTGGACATGAGCGCGGAGGAAATGTGGGACAACATCATCTACTTCATGGAGCGCATCTGCCCGGTGGCCGAGAGTGCCGGTGTCCTGATGGCCATGCACCCACACGATCCCCCCACCGAGTGGCTTGCCGGCGAAGCCCGCATCATCAACAGCCCCGAGGGCATGAAGCGCATGATCGAAGAGGTGGACAGCCCGGTCAACGGCTTCAACATCTGCCAGGGAACCGTCGCCGAGCAGGCCGGCACCGACGTGCTCGCCCTCATCCGCTATCTCGGCGAGCGCGACAGAATCAATTACGTCCACTTCCGCAATGTCAAGGGCACCGTGCCGGTCTTCGACGAGGCCTTCATTGACGACGGCGACGTGGACATGTACGAGGCAATGAAGGTGTACAAGGAGGTTGGCTACCGGCACGTATTCGTTCCCGACCATTGCCCGGGCATGTCGGGAGACCCGACCCACCGGGCCTCCCGCGCCTACGCCGTCGCCTACATCCGGGCGCTGCTCCACGTAGTCGGCGAGCTCTGAGCGATCCGCTCCAGAGCCTGTAGTGGGCAATCGCAGATTTCTCCAGCGGAGGCATAGCTTCCCCAAAGCTTCCAGCTTGTCAGTGCCGACTCGCCAACGGCGGCAAGCTGGAAGCTTGCCCTACAGGGGAGTGTATGCCGCTCTCACAGATACCCCAGGTTCCGCAGCCGCTCCTTAACCCTGACGAGCTCCTCTTCGGTATAGGGCTCGCCTTCGGAGAGCGCGTGCGTCGAGGCGATATCGCGCAGCACATACACCACGAAATCGGTGACCGAGTTGTAGCCCGCCCCGGCAATGATCTCCCCCAGCTTCTCGTACAGTGGCCGGGGTATCTTGATTGTCACCTTGTCGGAACTGCTACTCATCGGGGGCACCATCCTCTTGACCTCACCTCATTGAGGGCCTTATTGCTGTCCATTTCACCGCCCGAACCACGCTTCCTGTATGCCCAGTGGAAAATTAATAACCTTTTCTTGCAGGTATCCGAACGGTTTGGGCGAATAATCTATTAAGATCGCTCTATTCGTAGGATAGCGACCGACTGGACACGCGCCTTGTCAACCCATGTTGACCGGCGCACAATCCCGCACAAGGAGGAAGACTATGCGCAAGGGTTTTACGCTCATCGAACTGCTGGTGGTCATAGCGATCATCGCCATTCTGGCGGCGATCCTATTTCCGGTCTTTGCCCGGGCACGGGAGAAGGCACGCCAGACTTCATGTCTCAACAACGTCAAACAGCTCACGCTCGCCCACATCATGTACGCCCAGGACTATGACGAGCGCCTCCCCGCATCATACCTGCCCGGCAATCCCGGCACCTACGACAACTGGTACGAGGTCTTGCAGCCCTATCTGAAGAACACCCAGATACTCATCTGCCCGAGTCAGGCCACCTACACGCTCGGCTACGGGCAGAACTACAGTTTCCTCACCTACAGCTGGCCCGGTTCAGCCGGCTACGGCTCCGGCGGCTGCCCCTTGGCCTTGATAGCCAGACCGGCGGAGACAATCTTGATAGCCGACAGCGGCCAGCATCAGCTCTCCAGCGGCGGCTGGAGTTATGGCATGACCTATGTCATCACCTGGGCTCGCGAGCCTCTCAACTATTTCGTCTATCTGCGCCACAACGAGATGGCCAATGTCGGCTTCTGCGACGGCCATGCCAAAGCCCAGAATGAAGGCTACGTCACCGACTCGGCCAATTTCGACTTGAACTAGCTTGGCAAGCGGGTGTATCATCTCGTAGCAGCCGCCCAGGCGGTTGCGCCCTATGCTCCTGAATACCTCAGGCCGCGGTCTCACAACTGCGGCCTCTCCTTTTGCGTCTGCGAGAGGTTGCTCTGTCGCAATGAAGACCATCGTCATCTGCCTCGATACCGTGCGCACTGACAAAGTCGGCGCGTACGGACCGACCGTCGTGCAGACTCCGAGCCTCGACCGCTTCGCCGAGCAGGGCTGTCTCTTCACGCGCGCCTATGCAGAGTGCCCCAACACTATCCCCGCCCGCACAGCGATGGTCGCCGGCATCCACACCTTCACCAATCGCCCCTGGGAAGCCCTCCACACAGACGACCTCCACATCGCCGAACTCTTCGCCGAGGCCGGCTATCTCACCGCGGCATTCTCAGACACGCCCTTCAACTCCGGCGCCAACATGGACCGCGGCTTCGAGCATTTCCGCCACTACGAGATGGGCAAGTGCCTCCCGCCGATGAACGGGCAGCCTCCGCTCGATACCTCCGAAGCCTTCTTCCCGCCGGGCTTTCCCGAAAATGAATACCGCTTCTATCCCAACACCAGGACCAACCGCGTTCTCTCCGAGCAGAAGTATGGAAAATACCTCCCGCAGATGATGGTCGAGGAGGTCGCCGAGTGGCTTGCCCGGCATCGCGACGACGATTTCTTCCTCTGGGTGGACAGCTTCAACCCGCACGAGACCTGGGACATTCCCGAACCTTTCGCGAGCATGTACGAGCCGCAACGCGGCTTCGAGGGACGCTACATACCGATGCCGATGGGCCCGGACATGAGCTGGGTCAAGCCCGGCGACCTCAAGCATGTCCACGCTCTCTACAACGCCGCCATCACCGAGACCGACTACTGGTTCGGCAAGCTCCTCGACGACATGGACGAGCTGGGCCTGACTGACGAGACACTCGTGGTCATCGTCTCGGACCACGGCATGCCGCTCGGTGAGCACGGCACCATCCGCAAGTTCGGCTATCCCATCTACGAGGAGCTGGCCCGCCTGGTGCTGATGATGCGCTGGCCGGGACGCATCCCGCCGGGCAGTCGCCATGACGGCCTCGTCAGCAACGTGGACATCCCCGAGACGCTCCTTGACGCCGCCGAACTCGACATCCCTCAGCAAATGGAGGGCCGCAGCATCCTTCCGGCCGCAAAGGGGGAAACCATCGAGGAGACCGAGCATCTCTGCCTCGGCGCCTACAACTACCGCGCCGGCGTCATCTCTGCAGACGGCCACAAGTTCATAGACAACCGTGGCGAGACGCCGGATGAGCTGTACTACCTGCCTGACGATCCGCACGAGCGCCGCAACCTCATGCCGGAGCAGCCCGGCCTCGCCGCGCAGTTGCATCGCGCCCTATGGGACTTCCACGAGCCGTGGCGGGCGAAGCGCTCACGCCGGCACGGAAGCTGACGGACGCCACCAATGGAGCGAATTGCCGCTTCCTGCAGGTATTGACCTCCCCTCGGGGAATAGGCACAGTACTCGCTATCCGAAAGCAGGCAGTCGAAGCATGAGTACAACCAAGCGACAACCTGTGGTGCGGCACTGTGATGACATCGCCCCGGTGCCTTGCCCTTGCGGCCAGAGCAGTCGCATCGTCACCGCAGATGATGGTGCTGCCATGAGCCTGCATGTGACGCACATCCGCGACGGCGCGCCGCACTTCCACGAACTCGCCGATGAGATGTACTTCATCATCGAGGGTGAGGGCCACATGGAGCTTGATGGCGAGGTCCACCCGGTGCGGCCCGGCACCGCAATCTACATCCCGGCCGGCGTCACTCATCGCGGCTGGGGCGATTTCAAGACCGTAATCGTGGTCAATCCGGCTTTCGACCCCGATGACGAGATAGTCGTCGGGAGTTAGACACGAACTCGATATGAATACTCATCTTGCGTGCCAGGAGCGCAACTCAGGGAGGCATGACTAATGGCGAAGAAATTGAAGATCGGTTTTGTGGGCATAGGTGCCATCGCGCAGGGCTGTCACGTACCCGGATGGCAGACAGTGCCGGACGCCGAGATCGTCGCCGCAGCCGACATCAGCAAGCAGGCACTGGCAAAGGGCGGAGAACTGGCGGGTATCCCCAAGGACCGCCTCTACACCGACTACAGGAAGATGCTCAAGGAAGTGGAACTCGACATCCTCGACGTGTGTACTCCCAATTGCGTGCATAAGACCCCGACCATCGCCGGGTTCAAGGCCGGCTGTCATGTCATCGTTGAGAAGCCGATGACCGTCTCAGTCGCCGACGCCAGGCGGATGATCGAGGCCGGACATGATGCGCGCAAGTTGCTCATGGTCGGCCAGTGCATGCGCTTCATGGAAGACGGCATCGCGATGAAGCGCTGGGTGGACGAGGGCCTCGTCGGCGACATCTACTGGGGCCGCGCCTCATACCTCCGCCCGCGTGGCGTTCCGGCCTGGGGCGCATTCGCCGACAAAGAGCTCTCTGCCGGCGGCCCCTGCTATGACCTCGGCGTACACATCCTCGACCTCTGCCTCTGGCTCATGGGCCATCCCGAGCCCGTAGCTGTCTCCGCCAACATCTGGCTCGAAATAGCCAACAAGCCGTCGCTGATGAAGCACAATCCGAAGAAGTTCACGGTGCCCGATGAGCTGGCTGCCGGCTTCATCCGCTTCAAGAATGGTGCCTGCCTCTCGCTGGAGACCTCCTGGGCCATCAACGCGCCAGTGCCCAACAACGGCATCTTCCTCGCCGGCACGAAGGGCGGCATCAAGAACAATCCCGCCACACTCGTGCGCGAAGAAGCCGGGATGCTCGTGGACACCACCGTGCAGGTCAATCCCGACGCGGGCATCCAGTCACACCACGAGGAGATCCGCCAGTTCGCCGACGCTGTCCGCAAGGGCAAGCCATCGCCGGTGCCCGGTGAGGAAGCGCTCCTCACCCAGCGCATCCTCGATGGCATCTACAAGTCAGCGGCCCTCGGCAGAGAGGTCAAGGTCTAAGCCCTCGACCCTCATCAACCCACGCGTGAGCGGGGCTGGTGCAGGTTTGCGGGCAGATGTTCTGGGGCGGTACCATCAACCCACGCGTGGCCGAGGCCGGCAAGCCCGATCTCAAAAATCTTTGGGTGGCTCGGCCTGAGCTTGCCAGTCCTTGGCG
>JAUWOG010000431.1 GCA_030612305.1 Armatimonadota bacterium
GCGCTTCGCGGGGGTCGTGCACGACCGCTCAGCGTCCGGAGCAACGGTCTTCATGGAGCCGCTCAAGGTCGTCGAGCACGGCAATCGGCTCCGCGAGACCAATCTCGCAATCCGGCAGGAAGAGGAGGCACTGCTGCAGGCATTGACTGACCGCGTCGGAACCATAGCCGAGGCGATGGCCGACGACCAGACAACACTGGGCATAATGGATTTCATCGCCGCGAAGGCATCTCTGGCGCTGACTATGGACGCAATCGCCCCTGACGTGACCAACGACGGAATCACCAGCCTCCGCTCTGCTCGCCACCCGCTCATATCCGACGAGGACGTCACGCCCACCAGCATCTGGATCGGCGACGAGTTCAGCACGCTGGTCATAACGGGGCCCAATACCGGCGGCAAGACCGTCTGCCTCAAGACGCTCGGATTACTCACGCTCATGGCGATGTCGGGCCTACATATCCCCGTCGAAGCCGGTTCCCAGGTCTCGGTCTTCGCAAACGTCTGGGCGGACATCGGTGATGAGCAAAGCATCGAGCAGTCGCTCTCCACCTTCAGCTCCCACATGACCCAGATCGTCAAGATCGTCAGCCGCGTCCATGCGCAACGCCGCCGCTCTGACGACAAGGACGACTCAGAGCACATCAGCGCGCTCGTGCTGCTCGATGAAATCGGCGCGGGCACTGACCCGACCGAGGGAGCGGCACTGGCGAAGACGCTTCTCGCCTTTCTCCATGGTGCAGGCTGCCGCACGGTCGCAACGACACACTACAACAGCCTCAAGCTCTTCGCCTACGCGGAAAAGGGCATGGAGAACGCCGCCGTGCAATTTGACTCGAAGACGCTTCGGCCCACGTACCGGCTGCTCATCGGCTACCCGGGTTCCTCAAACGCCTTCGACATCGCTCAGCGTCTCGGACTGCCGCGCAGAATCGTCGCCGAGGCCCGCGCGACACTCGACGAGGACCAGATCACCCTCGAGCGGGCGATGTCGGAGATGCGGGAGAGCAAGCGCCGCCACGACCGCCAGCGCCAGGAGGTCGAGACCGAGGAGGAGCGACTGACTGAGCTTTCCGATGAATATGAGGAGAAGCTGGCCGAACTCGCCGCCCGCGAGGCCGAGGCGACGAGCGAAGGGTTTGCCGAGGCGCTCCGCATCGTGGGGGAGGCCGAGCAGCAGGCGCGCAAAATCATCGCTCGCATGCAGGCCGAGCCGCGCCAGTCCAAAGCCACGCAGCAACTCCGCGAGCAGGTGGCGCAACTCCATGAGCAGACGACCCAGGCTGCCCGGGAACATGAAGTCGCTCGCCGCCGCGCCGAACAGGAAGCCGCCGACCCGGCCGAAGCACCCGCTGCACCCGCCCCCATCCTCGACGAAGGCGCGTGGGTCCATGTCAACACTCTCGGCCAGGACGGCTCCATCGCCCGCAAGGTCGGTGACAATACCTATGAAGTCATCGTCGGCAACATGCGCGTGCAGGCCGACGCGGCCGACCTGTCTGCCGCTAGGGACCCGCCTCGCAGCGACGCCGTGCAGATGGCGCAGCGGATGCAGATGAGCAAGGCGGGGACCGTGGAGGTGGAGTTGGACGTGCGCGGGGAGACGGTCGCGGCGGCACTCCTGCAGCTTGAGAAGTACCTGGATGACGCGGCGCTGGCGAGCATCTCGGAAGTCCGCATCATCCACGGCAAGGGCACGGGCGCACTACGCCAGGCGATACACGAATTCCTCGGCAAGAGCCCGCACGTCCGCGATTTCGCCCTCGCCCCCCTCAACGAGGGCGGCACCGGCGCCACCAACGCCCACCTGACCTGACCCGCCCATCCTCACCGCCGCCGCGCTACCAGGTGCCACCACGCCAGCACGAACACGGCGGCGTAGAAACCCCAGCCGATTATCTGCACGTTCGAGAAACCCCACAGCTTCGCCCAGCTCATGGCTGCGACTGAGCCGACCACTGACGTGAAGCCGTTGATGCCCCACAGCCATGGCACCAGGTGCTTCCCCCAGCCGCCCACGACGCGTATCCCACTCGGGAACGGCATTCCCAGACAGAACCCCAGCGGGAACAGCATCACCATCGTAATCAGGCAGCGCCAGCGGATGTCATACGCCAGCGTCGTGTCCACCACCCACGGGTACAGCCATCTCGAGGCCAGCCCGTAGATGACGATGCCGGCACATGCGACCATGACTACGCGCGACAGGCTCCGCACCGGCCAGCGCTGCGTCAGGAGACTCCCCAGCGCCCCGCTTATCAGTATCGCGAACAGCAGCGTGGACAGACTCAGTACGGGATACCCCAGGTACAGCACCAGCTTCTGGATCAGCGACACCTCGACGAGCATGAAGCCGATCCCGAGCAGCATGAAATACGCTATCGCGCCCGAAAGTGAGCCGACGCCCACGCGGCAGTCGGGGTCTTTCGCAGCCATGCTCAGCAGCACCAGAGATATGACGAGCGCGAGGGCGAACGCACCCCACAGGAAGTGCCGGAACTGCGCGGGAATCCCGAAGGTGAGGTCTATGACGAATGGCCTGTCATCGGTGCACGGGATCAGGTTCACCGCCGGATAGTCCATGCTTTGACGCTGTTGGTTGAGGTGCGCGAGGAACTCCGCCGCCGACATCTGCCGGTCGTCGGCAAGCCAACTGAACGGCGCGGGCACGTACGCCCCAGGCGCATAGACGGGATCGAAATGCGCGGCTATTACATGCTTGGCGAAGCGCTCTGCGACATCGCCGGCGACGGCGTTGCGGGAAATGATCAGCAGGTGGCGGTACGGCCCGAAGCGATAGTACTGGGGCAGCACACTCGCCGCCAGGAAGTGATCCATGCCTTCTTCGCGCGGGACGCCGATGTCAACCAGCGCCTCCCTGGCGGTGAGCATCGTTCGCAGCAGGATCAGCGGCTCCTGGCAGACAAAGGCGATCTTGCCGTCGGGTGACAGGTGTTCGAGGCAGTCGCGGAACGCTTCCTTGGTATGGATGTAGCTCTCGACGAGCGCCAGGCTGCTCGAGGCGGTAGTGGCGGTCTTCGTCAGAGCCATGTAGATGATATCGAATTCCCTGTTCGACCTGCGCAGGAAGCTGCGCCCCTCGTCCACAGAGATATCCACGTTCTCATAGTCATATATGTGACCATTGAAGTCGCCATATTGCCGCACGATGCGGGGGATCGAGGGGTTCAACTCCGCTCCGACTATTTCCTCACTGCCGACCGCCAGCGCCAGCAGGATGTCGAGGCCCCCGCCCGGACCGATGAGCATGGCGCTCTTTGGCCGGAACTGCTCGAATGGTACAAAGCCGATGAAGGCACGCAGACGCTCACGGACCTTCTCGAGGTCCCCGTCAAAGGCCATCATGTTGGTCGGGACCTCGCCGTCGGTATAGACATACAGGTCCGCCTCGGGATCGAAGTTGCCCTTGTCATCGGCGTAGGACACTACGTCGGTCCGCGCGAAGGCGTTCCATTCGCTGCTGATTATCTCGGCGTGAATGCGGGGCTCCGAAAGCTCCTGATACAGCGGCTTGGCGT
>JAUWOG010000003.1 GCA_030612305.1 Armatimonadota bacterium
AGGAGGAATATGTGGCGGCCTCGATAGAGCGGACGGCGCGCTGGGCCAGGCGCTGCAAGGAGGCGCACGACAACAACGACCAGGCGCTGTTCGGCATAGTGCAGGGAGGCGTCTATGAGGAGCTGCGTGCAGCAAGCGCGACGGCGACCGCGGCTATCGGCTTCGACGGGTACGCAATCGGCGGGCTGTCGGTCGGTGAGACGAAGGCCGACATGTTGGCGGCGCTGGATGCCGTGGTGCCGCACCTGCCCGCCGAAGCCCCGCGCTATGTGATGGGCGTCGGCACGCCGCTGGATATTGTCTCGTGTGTGCGTCGCGGAGCGGACCTGTTCGACTGCGTGCTGCCGACGCGCAACGCCCGCCACGGGAGTCTGATGACCTGGGAGGGGCCGCTGAAAATCCCGCGCCGCGAATTCCGCGAGGACCGGCGGCCGATAGATGCCAATTGCGGCTGCCCGGCGTGCATGAGATACTCGCGGGCGTACCTGCACCACCTGCACCGGAGCGACGAGGCGGCGGCGTGGCAATTGCTCAGCCTCCATAACTTGCGCTTCTATGCCGATTTCATGGTCTCACTGCGGGAGGCGATCACAGCCGGGACGGTTGAGGCACTCGAGGGACGGCTGAGTGCGTGGACCGTGCGCGAGGCCGCGCATAAGGGAGAGACGCCGTAGCCGAGCGACTGTGCCGTTGAAACGCGACTTGACACCGTCTGAGGCGATTTGTTAGTATCATGAATGGTAGTTGATTAAGTAGCGTGCCGCGATAGTATGCGGCATTCGGCGTCAGACATCATGAAACAGCGACAGAGACAAATCAGGACAGGTTCGATAGCAGGCAGCAGGCCGCACATGGCCGGTGGGGTGCGGCTTCTGCATGAGGCGGCGTATTTCCGGATACGCCGCAGCCTGCGTTGCGTGAAAGCCAAAGGGACATAGGCAGAGCCAAGCCCACCGCCAATGCAGAATGCGCGAGTGGGCTTTTTGTGTGGCCGGGCACGGGGGCGCCGTCCGGCATATTGGAGGTCATATCTGTCTCATGGAGGGTAGAGTACTGGTTCTCAATCAGAACTACGAGCCGCTGCATATCTGTAACTGGCAGCGGGCGGTGACGCTCGTGTATGCGGGGAAGGCGACGACTGTCGAGGTTGATGGGCAGATACTGCGATCGCCGACGACGGAGATGCGTCTGCCGACGGTGGTGCGGCTGTATGACTACGTGTCGCGCCCGTTGCCGGAGGTGAAGCTGTCGCGACGGGGGATTCTGGCGCGCGACGACCATCGCTGTCAGTACTGCGGCGCTCGGACTCACGACCTGACGATCGATCATGTGATTCCGCGCGAGCGCGGGGGCGCGCATACGTGGGAGAACCTCGTGGCCAGTTGCCGGAAGTGCAACAACAAGAAGGGGAACCGCACACCACGTGAGGTGAACTTGAAGCTTCTGACGCGCCCACGGCGTCCGCGCTTCATACCGTATTTGAGCTTCGCGACATTCCGCGCCGCAATACGGAACGAGGCCTGGCGCGACTATCTGGAGCCGTATGCGCCGCAGCTTCTCGACGGCTCGTTCTAAGCGGTCCGCGCAGGCGATCAGCAATCGTCGGCAGGCCAATTGCAATCAGAGATCGAAGCAGCCCCGGAGGGTTCCGGGGCTGCTTGCGTTTTCCTTCAGAGCCAGATTGCGTAGTGTATGGGTCGAGTACTGGCTCACTGCGTCCGCAACCGGCGAGAACTAGCCAGGTGCGGGCGGCGCGTCAACCGGCGGCAGGTCAGCCGGCGGGCCTTCAGCCGGCGGTGCCTCAGGCGGCGTTGCCTCACCCGGCGGTACAGCCGGTCCTGCATCCGGCGGCATGGGCGGCTCGGGCATCATCGGAATGTCGACTGGCGGTGGCGGAGGCGGCGGTGCCTTCTTGGCGCAACCCGTCGCCACAACCATTGCCAGCACCAATGCCAAAGCCAGGATCGCGATCAGAACTAGCTTGTACATATGGTACCATCCTTTCATCGAATTCGACCTCTACGCATTTCCTCCCGCTACACAACACATGTGCTCAAGAGCACGGAGTATTATAGCACAATGTCAGGTCAATACCAAGGCCTTGGGGCAATGCAATGCCACCAGATGCAGCCGGGCACTACTCATCGCCGAGTTCGTCCCCGAGGACGTCCGATAGCGGGAACGAGCCACGCAGCAGTCTCCCCGCCTCCGCGATCTCCTCGTCGGTGATTCGCGGCAGTGGCGGTTCGGCTTCTCCGGCCTGCCCATCGCGCTCCAATTGCTCTTCGCGGTCGGCATCACCGGCGGCTTCGGCTACTGCAATGTGTGTCTGCATCTCGGCGGCCGCGTCAGCCATTCCGGCGCTATCGAAGATGTGCCCCATCCACCAGCAGACCTCAGTATCGAAGTCGGTGCCGCTGAAACTGGTTTCGAGCACGGAGAGCGCCACGAGGCAGTTGCGCAGGAAGGCCTCCTCATCGGTGATGACGACCTCGGTGCCGTCACTGCTGGGAACGGCGAACTGCTCGACAGCGAAGGCATAGATGTTGTAGCCGAGTGCGAAGTGGAGGAGGTAGTGGTCAATGCCGCAGTCGAGCGCCATCCGCAAGTGGCTGATGACAGCGGCGCTGCGGCGCTGGTGGTAGTGGCACTCGGCAAGTATGAGGTGTTGGAGGCCTCTGGCATCACGGTCAGTGGCAGGGCCGGCGGCGATGGTCTCGGCGATGGCCTGGAGGTTGACGATGCGCTTCTCCCCCAGGGACTCGAGATCGCTGACGAGCGTGCGCTCGCGCGCAGCGAGGGCGCTGAGGTGCCGGTGGTAGTTGAGCTCCACGGCGAGGAAATCGGTGAACGCGAGGAGGACGCTCGCAGCACCGCTACCGGCTGTTGCGAGCCGGGCCGCAATCAACTCGTAGAAGGCGTGACTGAAAGCGCTCATCGTGTCCGATGTCCTGAGTTCATCCAGCTTGTCGTAGATCAGTTGTATTGCGTTCTGGTGCATGGCCTCCGTCACCCAGACAAGTGAGCATCAGTCTCCCGTCGCGGGATGGTTTCCACGTGCGGGAAGCGGAATCCTCTCTGGCTCCACAAATTGCTTTCTGCTCTCCCCGTCGAGAGGCACGGTGAAGCCGCAAGGGTTTTGCTCGCAGTGTATCGTCAGCTAGTCGAGCTTGACGTCGGCCCCGGCTTCTTCGAGGGTCTGCTTGATCTTCTCGGCGTCCTCTTTGGTCACATCTTCGGCAACGACTGCGCCCGGAGCCTCTTCGACGAGTTCCTTTGCTTCCTTGAGGCCGAGGCTGGTAACTTCGCGGACAGCCTTGATGACCTGGATCTTGTTGGGGCCTTCGCCCTCGAGAACGACATTGAAGGAGTACTTCTCCTCTTCCTCCGCAGCCCCGCCGGCGGCACCGCCGGCCACGGCGATTGGAGCGGCAGCCGATACGCCGTACTTCTCCTGTAGCTTGTCCTTCAACTCCACGAGCTCGAGTACGGTCAGCCCGTCAATTGCCTCAATAATCTCATCAATAGACATCTCTGGAACCTCCGTTTGTCATTTGCTTGAAACGCTTCTGATCTGCTTGCATCCCGTACGTGTATCGTTCACTGCTAGTGACACGACGGGTCGGTGTGGTGATACGGGCGCACTGCGTCGCGCCCTCAAGCGGCACTTTCGCCCTTCTCGTCGGCGACGGCCTGCAAGGTGAAGACGAGGTCTGAGACGAGGCCGCTGAGCGTGAAGACAAGGCCCGTGATCGGAGCACTGATGCCGCCGACGACATGCGCCAGCAGCTCGTTGCGTGACGGCAAGGTGGCCATGTAATTGGCCTGCTGTTCGTCGAGCACTTCGCCCTCGGCGAAGCCGCCTTTGAGTGTAATGGCATCGCTGTGGTCAGTGGCGAATTTGGCGATGGCCGCGGCGGCGGTGACGAGGTCACCGCTGCAGAAGATGATGGCTCTGGGTCCGGTCATCAACTCCGTGAGGCCCTCGGCCTCGGTCCCGGCCAGGGCGAGGCGGAAGAGGCGATTTTTGACGACGATGAACTGGGCGTCGGCGTCGCGGACCTGCCGTCGCAACTCGTTCATGTCATTGGCCGAGAGCTGGGAGAATTCGGCGACATAGATGCTGCTGCTACTGGATATCGCCTCATTCAGCCGAGCCACGATCGCTTGCTTCTCTTCTGTTGGCAATAGACACACCCCCTTATCTGTGCAGAATAGATACTGTGACGATGACAGCAACTGCGGCCGGAAAAGCAAACGGGGAGCCGAAAGCCGGGCTCCCCTTCGATTGCGTGCTGCTGTCGCCATGCAAATGGCGCAACCGCACCGGGCAACTCCGACCTCGGCTGGCGAACGCTGCGTCTCGGATCCATGACGCTGCGCTCATTAAGCTCGCGAAAGCACCCGCTGTCTCAGGTCGCGATAGCTATTGTGTTTTTGTACGGCGGTTCCGTCTGTGGTTCTGCGCGCTGTCCGGGGCGGTCAGGCGATCGCCGTCAACTCGCGCACATCGAGCTTCATGCCCGGCCCCATGCTCGAGGACATGACGGCGGAGACAACATAGCGGCCCTGCACGCCGGCGGGCCGTGCCGCGAGGATCGAGTCCATCAGCGCAGCGAGATTCTCGGTGAGCTGTTGGTCGGTGAATGAGACCTTGCCGATGCCCAGGCGGACGACGGCTCCGCGGTCCACTCGGAATTCGACTTTGCCGGCTTTGAGGTTCTCGACGGCCGAGCCGACGTCATCGGTGATGTTGCCTGCCTTCTTGTTGGGCATGCGGGGTCCGAGCTTGCGCCCCAGCTTCCCGACGAAACGCATCATGGCCGGATGTGCGACGAGGATGTCGAATTCCTCCCAGCCTTCGTCTATCGCAGCGATAAGGTCTTCGCCGCCGACACGATCGGCTCCGGCCTCTTTTGCCGCCTGTGCAGCCTCACCGTCGGCGAATACCGCAACGCGAGGCATTTTCCCCGTGCCGTGTGGCAGCACGAGGGAGCCACGCACATTCTGCTCGCCCTTGTTGGGATCAACTCCGAGCTTGATGGCTATCTCGACTGTTTCGTCGAAGCCGGCGTTGGCCAGCTCTTTGGCGAGGGCGACGGCCTCCTGAGGGCTGTAGTACCGGGTTTTGTCAACTTGTTCGGCCAGCGCAGTATAGCGCCCGCTATGTTTCCCCATCGTTTTCACTCACTTGTCCGGCGCTACGCCGCTGAGCGACGCCGCCGGCAGGTATCATCTGTGTGTGGAACGGATCAGTCAGGTACGACGGTGATGCCCATGCTTCTGGCAGTGCCGGCGATGATATTGGCGGCAGCATCGAGGTCCCGCGCGTTGAGGTCTTCCATCTTCTGCTGAGCGATCTCACGGACCTGGCTGGCGGTAACCTGGCCAACTTTTTCACGGTTGGGCTCGCCGGAGCCTTTCTCCGTCCCTGCGGCTCTGAGGAGCAGGCTTGCAGCCGGCGGCGTCTTGCATATGAAGGTGAAGCTGCGGTCCTGATAAACGGTGATCTCAACAGGTATGATGTCACCCATCTGCTGGACCGTCTTCTCATTGAAGGTCTTGCAGAACTCCATTATGTTGACTCCGTGCTGGCCGAGAGCGGGCCCCACTGGTGGTGCGGGGTTCGCCTTTCCGGCGGGCACCTGGAGCTTGATACTGGTCAGGACCTTCTTTGCCATACTGTTATGTCCCTTCAGACACGCAATCGCGCGGCCAGTCGAGTCAGATACACGTGAGCGCTGCCGCTGCGGTTGCGGTTGCGATGTCAGAGCTTCTCTAACTGCGTGAAGTCCAGTTCGACAGGTGTTTCGCGGCCGAAGATCGAGATGAGTACTTTGACGATCTCTTTCTCGGCGTTGACTTCGACGATCTTTCCGCTGAACTCGGCGAAGGGCCCCTCGATGACGCGCACGCTCTGGTCCACGCTCCAGATGGCCTTGGGCCGTGCGGACTCCTCGCCGATGGTGTCGAGTACCTCGCGGACCTCGGATGCCTTGAGCGGTATCGGGTTGGAACCCGAGCCGACAAAGTGGGTGACACCGGCGGTCTGCTGGATGACATTGCGCATCTCATCGGTGAGTTCCAACTGGACCAGTACGTAGCCGGGGTAGAGCTTGCGCTGGACCTCTCGGCGCTTGCCGGCGGCCGAGCGTATCTCGGTCTCGGTCGGCACGAGAATGCGCCCGAGCAAGTGGGTGAGATCGCGGGCACTCACCACTTTCTCGATGCTAGTCTTTACCTTATTCTCTTTGCCCGTCAGCGTGTGTACTACGTACCACTGCTTGGTGCTCCACTGCTTGTCCATCGCCGATACCCCGTATTGTGAGGCGCGTGGTCCCCGGATGTGCCGAGAGCTACCGATGCAGGAGCGAGAGGAGACCCGTGAATATCCAGTCCCAAAGGCCTACCCAGATCGAGACGATAACCATGGCAATGATAACGATCACGGTGAATGAGTATGTCTCCTGGTGGCTCGGCCATGTGACTCTCTGGAGTTCAAGCGACACGTCGCGCAGGAATTGCCCCAGATTCACAAATGGCCTTTTCACCCTGTCCACAAGCGTCGGTTTGTTGCGCTGTGCTGTTGCCATTAGATGTACCAATCCGTATGGCGCTAACTGGACCACGCCCAGTTTGCGCGACAGATGCGACGCTGCAGGGCACTCCCCTGCGAGCCGATCACCATTCCGTAGATACTCGTCGAGCTCGTGCCGGGCAGAGGTCCAGGCAGAAAATACTGGCAGGGGCAGCCGGACTTGAACCGACAACCTGCGGTTTTGGAGACCGCTGCTCTGCCAATTGAGCTATGCCCCTGCGACGGCGACCTATTTGCGGAGTCTTGTCTCGACATGCCGGGTGTGTCGCCCGCATGTGCGACAAAACTTGTTGAGTTCCAGCTTCTTGTCCACGTTCTGGCGGTTCTTCGTCGTGACGTAGTTGTGCGCCTGACACTCCGAACACGCCATTATGAATCTTGTCTGTGGCATAGTGCGTTCCCTTGTTGATACGGCATCTGGGTCAGGTCGGCCGGTGGTCATGGCGCGACACACCGCCGACCAGACGATTGCCCTACCTATTCGATGACCTTGGTCACGACCCCCGCACCCACAGTGTGGCCTCCCTCGCGGACTGCGAAACGGAGACCCTCCTCCATCGCGATCGGAGCATGTAGCTCACCTATCAGCGTCACATTGTCCCCCGGCATAACCATGTCCACGCCCTCAGGCAGCTTCACCGCGCCAGTCACGTCTGTAGTCCGGAAGTAAAACTGCGGGCGGTAACCGTCGAAAAACGGCGTGTGCCGGCCACCCTCGTCATGACTCAATATGTAAACCTCTGCCTCGAACTTCGTGTGCGGAGTGATGCTGCCAGGAATCGCTATCACCTGGCCGCGCTCCACATCATCACGCTCGAGGCCACGCAGAAGTACGCCGATGTTGTCGCCCGCCTGACCCTCGTCGAGGATCTTGCGGAACATCTCCACTCCCGTCACCACCGACTTCTGCGTCTCCCGCACGCCCACTATCTCGACATCGTCTCCCGTGTGAATCATGCCGCGATCCACCCGGCCCGTCGCCACAGTGCCGCGACCCGAAATCGTGAAGACGTCCTCCACCGGCAGCAAGAACGGCTGGTCAACATCTCGCTCCGGCTGCGGAATGTACTCGTCAACCGCGTCCAGAAGCTCCATGATCGGGCCGCAAGCCGCACACTCTCGACTCCCGCAACCGCAATCCATCGCCTCCAGCGCAGAACCCTTGATTATCGGCAGATCATCGCCCGGAAAGTCATACGCCGACAGAAGCTCGCGGAGCTCAAGCTCCACAAGCTCCAGCAACTCCGGGTCCTCCATCTCATCACACTTGTTCATGAATACCACCATCGCCGGCACGTTCACCTGCCGCGCCAGGAGGATGTGCTCGCGCGTCTGAGGCATCGGTCCGTCAGTGGCGGCAACTACCAGGATCGCGCCGTCCATCTGCGCGGCGCCAGTAATCATGTTCTTGATATAGTCCGCGTGGCCCGGACAGTCCACGTGCGCATAGTGACGCTTCGCCGTCTCGTACTCCGCATGGTACGTCGCGATCGTCACGCCGCGCTCACGCTCCTCCGGCGCGTTGTCAATCTGGTCGAACTCGAGAATGTCCGCCTTCCCCTCGTCCGAGTTCGCCAGACACTTCGTCATCGCTGAAGTCAGCGTCGTCTTACCGTGGTCCACATGACCGATCGTGCCTACGTTCACATGCGGCTTGTCTCTCACGAATTTCTCTTTTGCCATTGGTCTCTACCTCCAGGTATGGGTCAGGAGTTCCACTTGCCAGTGCTGTTACGCCCCGGCTATCGCCTCTTGGCGCTCCTCCGTCAGCCGCCGGTACGACTCCGGCTCCATCGTGTACGTCGCCCGTCCCTGCGTGAGCGAACGCAACTGCGTCGAATACCCGAACATCGTGGCCAGAGGTACTCGTGCGACAATAGTCTGAGTATCACCCGACGTTGGCTTCATGCTGCTGATTTCCGCACCCCGGGCACTCAAGTCACTGACCACATCGCCCATGTACGTCTCCTGCGTTACCACCTCAACGAGCATCACGGGCTCGAGCAGGATCGGTCCGGCTTCCCGGTAGGCGTCCCGGAAGGCCATGCCGGCTGCCAGTTTGAACGCGATGTCCGAGGAGTCCACGTCGTGATACGAGCCGTCGGTGAGCGCCACACGCACATCAATGACCGGGTACGAGGCCAACACGCCCGTCTCCATCGCCTCTCTTATCCCCGCCTGCACAGCCGATATGAACTCCCGTGGCACTACTCCGCCACGGGTTCGGTCCTCAAACTCATAGCCTCTGCCGCGCGGCAACGGCTCGACGAGCAGCGTAACATCGCCAAACTGCCCCTGGCCGCCCGTTTGCCGAACGAACCTGCCGCGAGCACTCGCCGGCGATGTAATCGTCTCCTTGTACGCCACCTGCGGGTTACCCACGTTCGCATCAACCTGGAACTCGCGCAGCAACCGGTCCTTGATGACCTCCAGATGCAGCTCGCCCATCCCCGCTATGATCTGCTGCCCGGTATCGTGGTCCGTCCGCACCGCGAAGCTCGGATCCTCAGCCATCAGCCTTTGCAGGCTCTCCATCAGCCGTCCTTCGTCCGCCGTCGTCTTCGGCTCGATGGCCATGGCGATCACCGGCTCCGGGAACTCGATGTTCTCCAGTATCACGGGGTGATCCATCTGACACAGCGTCGTCCCCGTCGTCGCCTTGTCCAGGCCGACGACACCCACGATATCGCCTGCGCTCACCGTCTCGACATTCTCGCGGCGATTTGCGTGCATGATGAGGAGATGCGCAATTCGTGACTTCACTCTTTCCTGTGCGTCGTAAACCGTCTGGCCCTTCTTCAGCGTCCCCGAATAAACGCGCACGTATGACAACTGGCCCACGAACGGGTCGGTCGCAACTTTGAATACCAGCGCTGCCAACGGCTCGTCCGGTGACGGCTTGCACGTTATTGCCTTCTCGGTTTTCGGCTCCCAGCCGATGATCGGCGGCACTTCCACCGGAGAGGGCAAGTAGTCAATTACCGCGTCAAGCAACGGTTGGACGCCCTTGTTCTTCAGGGAGCTGCCGGCCAGTACCGGAATCAGATCGTTCTCCAGTGTCGCCTGGCGTATCACCTCGCGCAACTCTTCAGGCGTCGGCTGCTCGCCGGCGAAGTACTTCTCCTCCAGATGCGGGTTGGTATCCGCCAACGCGACGATCAGATGTTCCCTGAACAGTTCCGCCCGATCCCGCATCTCTGCGGGTATCTCGCGCTCGACCGCCTCCGCCCCCAACTCGTCTTCCCAATAGGTCGCATTCATCTCGATGAGATCAACTACGCCCTCAAATGTGTCCTCGGCACCGATGGGAAGCTGTATCGCCAACGCGTTGGCCCCCAGCCGCTTGCGCATCTGGTGCAACACATCGTGGAAATCCGCCCCGGTCCGGTCCATCTTATTGATGAAGACTATGCGGGGAATGCCATACGTGTTGGCTTGCCGCCATACCGTCTCCGACTGCGGCTGTACGCCGCCCACCGCGCACAGTATTGTCACCACGCCGTCGAGAACGCGCAGAGAGCGCTCGACCTCGACCGTGAAATCCACGTGCCCCGGTGTGTCAATGATGTTGATGTGGTGGCCCCGCCATTCGCACGTCGTCGCCGCAGAAGTGATCGTGATGCCGCGCTCCATCTCCTGGGGCATCCAGTCCATCGTCGCATCGCCGTCATCAACTTCACCCATGCGATGCACGCGGCCCGTGTAGTACAGTATGCGCTCGGTAGTCGTCGTCTTACCGGCGTCAATATGGGCCGCTATACCGATGTTCCTAGTTTTCTCCAGCGGGTTGATGCTCGACACGTCTGACTCAACTGCCTCTCAGCACATCTCTGTTCCCAAACGCGAATAACCAGTCATACGTCCTGCCCGGGCCCCCGGAGAGCGCTCAACTCAGTCCTTCGGAGGCGCAACAGCAGATCATCTTCCTACCAGCGGTAGTGCGAATATGCCTTGTTCGCTTCCGCCATCCGATATGTCTCCACACGGCGCCTGACGGCAGCTCCCTCGCTCCTCGAGGCCTCAATCAGCTCATTCGCCAGGCGTTCCACCATCCGGCGCTCGCTACGCTCCTTCGCCGCAGCTACGAGCCAGCGAATCCCCAGCGTCAACTGGCGGCGCGCGTTCACCTCTACAGGCACCTGATACGTCGCGCCACCCACACGCCGCGGCCGTACCTCCACGATCGGCCGCACGTTCCCGAGGGCCTTGCTAAACACGTCAAGGGGGTTCTCGCCCGTTTTCTGATCAATCTCGAGCAAAGCGCCGTACACGATGCGCTCCGCCAGGCTCTTCTTACCGCCCATGATGAGCTTGTTGATGAGCCGCTGGATAATCGTGCTGTTGAATACCGGGTCACCTGGTATGACCCGCTTCGGAACTTCGCCTTTTCTCGGCATTCATCTACTCCCCAATCCGAATCCTGCACGTCTCCTCAACACCTATGGGAACATGCCTGCCACAACCGCCCTGACACTCCGGCCGCCGGGGCTGTTGACTAATCGGGCTTTTTGGTTCCGTACTTCGACCGGCTCTGGCGGCGGTCCTCAACACCGGCAGCATCCAGCGTTCCCCGGATTACGTGGTACTTCACCGAGTTGAGGTCTTTGACACGCCCGCCACGAATCAGCACCACCGAGTACTCCACGAGGTTCTGTCCCTCACCGGGGATATACGCCGTCACCTCTTCTCGGTTGAAGAGCCGCACGCGCGCCACTTTACGCAACGCAGAGTTCGGCTTCTTCGGCGTCTGTGCCCACACCCTTGTGCACACGCCACGGCGCTGCGGCGCTCCGTCAACCTGCTTGGCTTTGCGCTTCAGAGCATTCCACGCCACTTTCAGCGCAGGCGTCTTCTGTTTTTTGGCCTTCTTCTTGCGCCCCTTGCGCACCAACTGACTGATTGTCGGCAAAGAAGAACACTCCCCTTGGTAAGACTTCCGTCACTATACATGTCCACGTTCGGCAAAGACGAAAAACCCCTCGACACACTGAGGGGTCATACCAGCACGAAACTCGTTACTGTGACGACGGACTGCGGCATGAGACCATGCCGTCTGTTGCTGTCGCCCCCTTGTTGTACTCAATTGCAGCGCCTGCCAGATACTATGACACTACGCTGCCGCCTACAACCCCATCCCGCACCCAAGCTATAGCTGCCTGACAGTCCACCGTTGCACCATAACGTCCCATTGACATCTTCTCTACACCGGTGCTTGTCAAACAGAACCTGATTATAGTCACTCCATGTTTGACTGTCAATAGCTGCGGACGTCTTTTCTGCCGCTTTCGGCCCTTCCTTGCCAGATCCGCCATTCAGCGATCTAGAAATCCGGCCGGAAAGTGGCAATTCCGGCGAGCTGCTCGGAGTTGCATCGGCGTAGAGGTGCCTCAAGACCCCGTAGCGAAGTTGCCATTTCTTGGCAAGGGTTTTTCGGCCAAACCTCTAGGCGTCGTCACCGCCGAACTGGCTGATCAGACGCTGCACTGCCTCTTCCGGTGTCTCACGTTCGGGTCGTGTTTCCATCTCCAGCTCATAGCCCTCGGCGAAGCCGATCTCCCTGTCACGGTGCACTTTCATGCCCGTCCCCGCCGGTATCAGCCGCCCGATTATCACGTTTTCCTTCAGACCCTCCAGCGGATCCGACTTGAACTCGCATGCCGCCTCGCTCAGGACCCGCGTCGTGCGCTGGAAGCTTGCCGCCGACAGGAAGCTGTCGGTCGCCAGCGAGGCCTGCGTGATGCCCAGAAGCTGCGGCTTGGCTGTCGCCTCCCGGCCCCCGAGTTCGCGCACACGAGCGTTCTCCACATCATAGCCGAACCGGTCCACTACCTGCCCGGGCAGGAAGTCCGTGTCCCCGTGATCCACTATCTTCCGCCGCAGCAGCATCTGGCGCACAATAATCTCGATGTGCTTGTCGTTGATGCCAACCCCGTGTGGCCGGTAAACCTTCTGGACCTCCTTGAGCAGGTACTCCCGCACGCCCCCGACGCCTTTCTTCTCCAGGATGCTCTGCGGATCCATCGGGCCTGCCGTGAGCGGGTCGCCTGCTCGAACTTCGCTGTTCGTCTGCACAAGGAGCTCACCGCGCGGAGGAACCAGGTGCGCAGTTGTGATCTTCATGTGCGTGATGCCTGCCTTGCGCAACGCCTGCCGCACCTTCTTCAACAGCTTCTGGCCACGCTTCGCCAGCAATGTCTTCCCATCCGCGGCATAGACATCATCCGCCAGTCTCTCGCCGCGTATGGCTCCCAGATCGTCCAGCGAGTGCTCTGAGTGAATTATCACGCGGCGGAAACCCACGCTCTCAATGTCGGCCACCATGCCGTCAACTTCCGCAGTGATCGCCTGTCCCTTCGGCGTTCGTGCCTCGAACAGCTCGACTACGCGCAGCAGGCCGTGCACGCCGCTCTCGAGCACCTTCAGCATCTCCTTTATCGCCTTCTGCCGCGCGCGACCCGTGCCGGCAACGTCCAGCGATACGCGCCCGCTGTCAACATCGTCATGCAGACTGCGCAGCGCTTGCTGCTTGCGCTTTTTGACATCCGCTACCGCCGTAATCGTCTCGCCGGCAACCCCGCCCGTGTGGAATGTCCGCATCGTCAACTGCGTGCCCGGCTCCCCGATGGACTGCGCCGCGATGATGCCCACCGTCGTTCCGATTTCCACCGGCCGCTGCGTTGCCAGGTCCCGGCCATAGCATTGCGCGCAGATCCCCGCTCGCGACTCGCACGCGAGGGCCGAACGAACCGTCACATACTTGACGCCGGCCGCCATGATGATCCCGGCCTCGCGCTCCATTATCTCCTCACCGGCAGGCACTATCACCTCGCCGGTTTTATCATCCACCACATCCGTCGCCGCCGTGCGTCCGATGACCCGTTCGTCGAGGTCCTCCAGCAAGTCGTCGTTGTAGTCCAGCGGCAGCTTGTACCCGCAGTTGCGGCACTTCCCGTCGCGATAGACGTCTATCTCACCGCAGCCCGGGCAGTGCAGATCAATCTCGAACAGCGGCGCGACGGTGATCCCCTCCCGTGTTCCACAGTCGGGCTCCGTGATCAGCACCGCCTGTGACACGTCAACCAGCCGCCGGGTCAGGTAGCCTGCATCCGCAGTTCGCAACGCGGTGTCCGCAAGACCCTTCCGTGCCCCGTGCGTGGAAACGAAGTACTCCAGCACGTCGAGCCCGTCGTGGAAATTGCTCTTCACCGGCAACGCTTCGATCAAGCGCCCGAACGGGTCTGACATCAGTCCGCGCATCCCGCATATCTGGGAAATGTGCGAGCGATTCGCGCGCGCACCCGAGTTCGTCATCATCCACAATGGGTTGAAGTCCGCGATGTTGTCGAAAATCTCGTCCGCGACCTGCTCGCGCGCCTCCTCCCACAACTGTAGCACCTTCGCCTCCCGCTCCTCATCCACTATGTCACCGGCCTCCATGGCCCGGTTGGTCTTCTCGACTTCCTTTTCCGTCTTGGCGAGGATCTCGGCCTTGTGCGTCGGCACGTCCGTATCCCCGATGCAGATGCTGATGCCTGACCGGGTCGCGAACTTGAAACCAAGCTCCTTCAGGATATCAAGCAATTCGCTTGTCCGTGCTTGCCCGTAGATGTCGTAGCACTGCCGGACCAGCTCCCCAAGCTCCACTCGCGCTACATCCTTGTTGACGAACCGCATGTCCAGCGGCAGGCGGTTGTTGAAGATGACGCGTCCCACGCTCGTGTCAGTTAGCTCGCGCTTGATCCCTAACACCACTGTCCCGCCAATTGGGAAATAGCCGCGACGACACGACATAACCAGCCGCCGCCTCAATACTATGACCGCCGCTTCGTTCTTGTCGCTCGGCATCGGCTGCGTGCTCGGCAACTCCGAGAACCACATGTCCCACGCCGCATCGTCCTCCTCTTCCACGGCCTCCTCTGTGAGCGTGTACGTGACCTCGCGCGGACGTGCGGGGTGCTCGTCGGTCGCGATCTCTGCCATGATCCGTCGTATATCCAGGTTCAACTGCACGTCCAGCTCCAACGGCTTGCCCTTTGCGTCTGTCGCAGCAAAATATATCTGGGGAATGCGCGCCTTAATCGTCGCGTGCAAGTCAATCTTGCGATGCTGATAGGCTGTGATTACCGACTCGGCAGTCGGGAAACAGCGCCCCGAACCCTCGGACTCCGGGTTCTGCTGGGTCATGTAATAGACGCCCAGCACAATGTCGTACTTCGGCGCACAGATCGGCGAGCCGTCCGCCGGCTTGAACAGATTCCGGGAAGCCAGCATCAACAGCCGTGCCTCAGTCTGAGCGTGTGCCGACAACGGCACATGCACAGCCATCTGGTCGCCGTCGAAGTCGGCGTTGAATGCGTCGCACACCAACGGGTGCAACTGAATCGCCTTGCCATCAATGAGCACCGGCTCAAACGCCTGGATGCCCAGCCGGTGGAGAGTCGGCGCGCGGTTCAGCAGCACTGGATGGTCCTCGATGACCTCATCCAGCGCGTCCCACACCTCTGTCCGCAGACGGTCCACCATCCGTTTGGCAGTTTTGATATTGCTCGTGTGTCCGCGCTCCACCAAGCGGTTCATCACAAACGGCTTGAACAGCTCAAGGGCCATCTCGCGGGGCAGGCCGCACTGGTGCAACAGCAACTCCGGGCCGACCACGATTACCGAACGCCCCGAGTAGTCCACGCGCTTGCCCAGCACGTTCTTACGGAAACGGCCCTCTTTCCCCTTCAGCATGTCGGAAAGCGATTTCAAGGGCCGGCGGTTCGTACCTGTCACCGGCCGGCTGCGGCGACCATTGTCAATCAGTGCGTCAACGGCCTCCTGCAGCAGCCGCCGCTCATGATTCACAATCGATTCGGGGGCATTGATCTCGATGATGCGACGCAGCCGGTTGTTCCGGTTGATGACTCGCCGGTAGAGGTCATTGAGGTCCGATGTGGCAAAGCGACCGCCATCGAGTTGCACCATCGGCCGCAACTCCGGTGGCAGCACCGGCAAGGCATTCAGAACCATCCACTCCGGTCGGTTCTTCGAGCTCCTGAACGCTTCTACCACGCGCAGGCGCTTCACGGCACGCGCGCGCCGCGCGCCCTTGCGCTCATCAATTTCCTTCCGCAGCTCCAGCGCCAGCTCATCCAGGTCTATCTGCGACAGGATATCCTGGATCGCCGCAGCACCCAATCCGGCCCCGAAGAGATCACTGAAATCGCCGGTCAGACGCGCATCACAGACATCCAGAAGCTCGTTCAGCGAGCGGTATTCCATCTCCGAGACCAACTGCTTTGGCTGCAAGTCGAACAGCAACTCGCACGCCTGGTCAAGCTGCGATATGCGCTCCTCAGTGCTCTCCGTGTGGGTCCTTATCTGCCGGCTCAGATCCTCCTTGGTGATGGGCCCCGTGTCATCCTCACCATCCAACGAGAAGAACGGTATCTCACCGATATCGGCGTCATCCTCAGCATCCAGGTCCCCGCCGATGTCCCCCTCCGCGGTGTCGAGGTCATCATCGTCATCGTCCTCGAGGTCATCTTCGTCCGCATCAAGGTCGGCGTCCAATTCCTCGTCGAGGTCCGCTTCTGCGACTGCATCTGTCTTTCCGGTGTCCTGGCTCTCGTCCGGGCTCTCAGACAGGCCCTGCTCGTAGCGCTCCTGCAACTGCGCAAGCGTCGCTTCGAGCTGCCGCCGCAGTTCCTTCTTCTCTTCTTCCGCGGCGTCGAGGATGTCCTGCCGGTATTGTCCCATCTTCGCCGCGTTCACATCTGTCACGATATACGAAGCGAAATAGACGACTTCTTCCAGCAGGCGCCGCGACATGTCCAGCAGCAGACTGATCGGGCTCGGAACGCCCTTCAAGTACCAGCTATGGCACACCGGGGAAGCGAGGATGATATGGCCCATGCGCTCCCGCCGAACCTTCGAGCGTGTCACCTCGACCCCGCAGCGGTCGCACGTAATCCCCTTGAATTTCACCTTCTTGTACTTGCCGCAGTGGCATTCCCAGTCCCTGGTCGGGCCGAAGATGCGCTCGCAGAACAGACCATCTCGCTCAGGCTGGTAAGTCCGGTAGTTGATCGTCTCCGGCTTCTTCACCTCGCCATACGACCAGGAGCGAATCTCCTCCGGCGAAGCCAGACCAATCGTGATTTTCTCAAAATCCGTAGTGGTGTGAGCCAATTCCTTCGCCTCCAGGCTTTTGCTCAGCACGACCATCTGCGCATGTGCTCGCCCGCTTACAGGACCTTCATCCGCCGTATCGCGGCGTCGCGCTGTTGCGGGCTACCTCATGTCGCTCTCTGCGCGCAGGTCCACCTCGCGACCGTCGAAATCGGTGACTTTCACGTCCAGAGCCAGACTCTGCATCTCCCGCATCAGGATCTTGAACGACTCCGGCACGCCCGGCTCCATGATGTTGTCGTTCTTGACGATCGCCTCGTAGGTCGCCACACGCCCCATCACATCGTCGCTCTTCACCGTCAGCATCTCTTGGAGCATGTGCGCGGCGCCGTAGGCCTCCAGGGCCCACACTTCCATCTCCCCAAAGCGCTGCCCGCCCATCTGAGCCTTGCCGCCGAGCGGCTGCTGAGTTATCAGGGAGTACGGCCCGGTGGACCGCGCGTGAATCTTGTCCTCAACCAGATGCAGCAGCTTCAGCATGTACATGTAGCCTACCATCACCGGCTGGTTGAAGGCCTCCCCCGTGCGCCCGTCGTACAACACCGACTTGCCTGTCTCACCGTCAAACTCGGCCATTCGCCCCGCGTTGACCACCGCGCAAGCTACCAACAGCTCGCCGCTCTCCTTCGCCGATGCCGACTCCCAAGCGCTCGCATCAACACCCAACCACTCCGCCAATTCCTCAATCTCCGCCTTATTGTGTGCTGCAAGCTGTTGCTCCATACTCGCAACCAGTTCATCGAACGTCTCGCCCGCATCACGAATATCCACAGCCGGGCCGAAGGCATTCATCTCGCATTCAGCGTAGGATAGCAGCGCGTCATACTGCAGCTTGCGGGCAACGTCCCGCATCCCCTGCTCGATCTCTTCCAGCGTAAAGCTCTCGAAGATCGGCGTCACGTACGTATTCCCGAGCTGTTTGGCGATCCAGCCGAGGTGAGTCTCCAAGAGCTGGCCGATGTTCATCCGCGAGGGCACCGTCAGCGGGTTGAGGCAAATATCCACCGGCGTACCGTCGGCCAGGTGGGGCATGTCTTCCACCGGCAGTATCTTGGCGATGACGCCCTTGTTGCCGTGCCGGCCCGTCAGCTTGTCCCCAACCATAATCTTCCGGCGTTGCGCCACATACACGCGAACCAACTGGTTCATGCCCGGCTTCAATTCGTCGCCCGGCAGCTTCTTCAGCTCCCCGCCGCACCGCGAGCACGTCAGCGCCGCCTCCATCGGCTTGCCGTACGCAAACTCCGCCTCGCACAGAGCGCATTTGCACTTGTAGCGCGAGAATACCTTAGTTCCTATGACAATGCCGCCCTCGCCGTGCGGAGTGCGAAGCGACACATCGCGCATCTCCTCAGCCTTGCTCCCGAAGATCGCGATGACGAGCTTCTCCTCAGCAGTCAGTTCCGACTGGCCCTTCGGCGTCACCTTTCCGACCAGTATGTCCTCCGGACGTACTTCCGCGCCTACTCGCACAACACCGTCAATGTCCAGTTCGGCCAGTGCATCGTCACCCACATTAGGAATGTCGCGGGTGATCTCTTCCGGGCCCAGCTTGGTGTCGCGCGCCTCGCATTCGAACTTCTCAATGTGTATCGAGGTCAGTTCGTCATCATTCACCAGCCGCTCCGATATCAGTATCGCGTCCTCGTAGTTGTAGCCCTCCCACGGCATGAAAGCCACCAACAGGTTCTTGCCTAGAGCCAGCTCGCTGTCCCGCGTCGCCGGGCCGTCGTACACCGGCTGGTCTCGCGTCACCCGCTCTCCTACGTCCACCCGCCGCGACTGGTTGATGCACGTCCCCATGTTCGTGCGCAGGAAGTGCTCCAGATCGTAACGCTTCGTCTCGCCGTTCGCATACTCAATGACTATGTGGTCCGCATCCGCCTCCGTTACCTCACCGTCATCTTCCGCCAGCACCACCGCACCCGAGTCAATGGCCACGCGCGCCTCGATACCCGTTTTGACTAGTGGCTGCTCAGTTGTCATCAGCGGGACAGCTTGCCGCTGCATGTTCGACCCGGCCAGAGCGCGGACCGGCTCGTCGCTTTCGAGGAACGGCACCATCGAGGTGGCTACCGAGAACACCTGCGTCGGCGCAACGTCACAGTAGTCCACCTCTTCGGGCTTCACCTTCGGGAAGTCCCCAGCTTTCCGCACCGAGATCGCGTCCTTGAGAAAATGCCCGTTGTCGTCCACAGGCTCCGACGCGGTGGCGATGAAATAGGCTTCCTCCTCGTCGGCAGCCATGTAGTCAATCTCGGCTGTCAGGCGGCCGTTCTTCACGCGCCGGTACGGTGTCTCGATGAACCCGTAGTCATTGAGTTGTGCATGAAGGGTCAGGTACCCGATCAGGCCGACATTCGGGCCTTCAGGCGTCTCGATGGGGCATATCCGGCCATAGTGCGAATGGTGAACGTCTCGCACCTCCAGCTTCGCCGACTGCTTGCTCAGCCCGCCGGGCCCAAGAGCCGAGAGCCGCCGCTTATGCGCCAGCTCCGCAAGCGGGTTGATCTGGTCCATGAACTGGGAGAGCTGCCCGCTGCCGAAGAAGCTGTTGATGGCAGCCGATATTGGCTTGATGCTGATTACAGACTGCGGAATCATCTCGTCCGGGTCCAGGCTCGTCATCCGCTCCCGCGCCACTCGCTCGGTACGCAAGAAGCCCGTGCGCAACTGGTTCTGCAGCAACTCCCCAACCGCCCGCACCCGCTTGTTCTGCAAGTGATCAATGTCATCAACACTACCCTCGCCCCGAGACAGCCCAATCAGGTACAGCACGATACCTACGACATCCTCACGCGTCAGTGTGTGCGTCGTCAGCGGCACACCAACGCCTAGCTTGCGGTTCATCTTGTACCGGCCGACAGCAGACAGATCGTAGCGCTTCACATCGAAGAAGTACGACTGCAACAGCGACTGGGCACTGTCAATCGTGGGCGGGTCGCCTGGACGGATCTTCCGGTACACCTCCAGCAGGCCCTCCCGGTTCGTGTGCGTATCATCGTCTTCCAGCGTCTCGCTGATGTGGTGGGACACGCGCAATACCCGTATACTGTCAGTGCTAGTCTTCCGTATCGCAGTCGCGATGCTCTCCGTCACCTTGCCGTAGGCTTCAACGACGACGACGCCCTCGGAGTTGGCGTGACGCGACGTGGCATAGAACTCATCGTGCGCCTGCACGCCCGGCATGCTCTCCCGCTCGACGTCTTTCAGTTCCTTGATTAGCTGCTTCAACTCAACCGTCTGGCGGCTGCCAAAACACTCCAGTATCTCCGCATCCGTGCCCGTCGGCGGGACACCCTCAGTAACGTCCTCAAACCAATCAAGGGCGCGAAACAGCACCGTCACGGGGAACTTCCGCGTCTGCCCGATGCGTACTGTAATGACGCCGCTTGCCGAGGCCTCGATCTCCACCCACGCGCCCTCATTCGGAATCACCTGCGCGGCGTGTAGAACTCGACCCGCTGTATCCACCGTGTCCCGAAAATACACACTGGGCGAACGGGCCAACTGGCTGATTACGACCCGCTCAGCCCCGTTTATCAGGAAGGTGCCCCGGTCCGTCATCACCGGCAACTCACCTATGTACACCTCTGACTCCTTCAGTTCCCCCTTTTCCTTGTTCACCAGCCGGATCTTGGCATAGATCGGCGCCTCATACGTCGCGTCCCGTTCCCGGCACTCCGCAATGTTCAGCGCCGGCTCGCCGATCCGGTAATCCAGGAAGTCGAGGGAAATGTTGCCCGTGTAGTCCTCCATCGAACTGAAGTTGTCGAACAATTCCCGTAACCCATCTGTGAGAAACCAATTGTACGACTTGGTCTGGATCTCAATCAGGTCGGGAAGGGGGAGGATATCTTTACGTCTTCTCTGCGGATACACTACACCCGGGGGATCAAGCTGGGCCATCTGCTGGAGTACCTCCTGCATTGTAGGACAGTTGCGTGGTCGGAACATCGTCGCGGTGGTGGCACACACAAAAGACTATAAGTGGGCCGGCCAGACACAATGGCGCCCACTTAGGTATTTGCTGACGGAAGTTAGGCGAAACTTACGGGGTTGGCAATAACCGAAGTATTCCTGTGGCTGATTTACCACACTTAGGCTAGTTAGTATAGCTAAACTGCTCTTCTGAAGTCAAGCTTTTTCTTCGCCCGGGTGCGCGTTTGAGTTGTAGGTAGCGAGGCTCGTGGCTGAAAGGCAGACGGCGAAGGCAAATGGCAAAGGCAACGGCAGAC
>JAUWOG010000535.1 GCA_030612305.1 Armatimonadota bacterium
CACCTCACCTGCGACCATCTCCCTGCTGTTGCCGGAACGATGGGACACGCTGACCGCTAGATGTTTATCTTGATATTGGCCGAGATGCCGACGCCACCTACACCGCGCACGCTCTTGGTATGGGCTTTCTTAGTCGAGAGCGGGATCAGGATCCTTCCGCCGAGGCCACCTATCCGTATCTGGCTTTCCCCGACTGCCTGCACCTTGTCCACCTGCGTCGGCGGCCCGACCACTTGGGCCGCGCCGACTGCCGTCGGATCGCTCAGCCCGATCCGGATTATCGGCACCACTCTCGTCTTCGCATCAGGCATCACGCCGTTCTTGGCCATTATCTCGTTGATGCCCTTGTCTATGTCCTTGTCGAACTTCTTGACCACATACGCGATGCCGCCGATCTTCAGCAGATCACCCACAACGCCCCCGAGGTCAATGCCATGTGCTCTCTGCGGCGGCGTTGCGAAGTTCATCACAGCGGCCAGCACCAACATGGCCGTCAGACACGCCATCAGTTTGCGCGTCGTTGCTTTCATTTTCATCCCTCCTAAAGCTTCAGGTCCGCCAGGCCGACGACAGCGCATTCCTTCACGCGGTCGAGTGTCTTGCCCGGCGTCTTCGTAGAAATCGGCACATAGATCTCGACATCCCCGAACTTCGCCAGCCGCGACTCAAGCTGCGCCACTGCCTGCACGGTACGCACCTTCGACCTCGGCCCGGTGACGCGCGCCATTCCGATACGAATCCCGCGCCCTATCGAAATGATCGGCACATCCTTGTCCGAGTATGGCTCTGCCGGACGCCATTGGGTCACTGTCTGCGCGGCATCCGACGTCACTGTGGATGCCCCTGGCTCGCCGCCCATCGCGCCCGCCACATTCCGCGCCCACACTGTGGCCAGTTTCGCCGGTGTGGTCGAGTTCAGCCTCGCGTGCGTGCTGTCAACTGTGACGATGATCTCAGCACCCGCCATCACCGCCGCTTGCCCGCGGATCATCCCCGCATGTACGTCGCTCGGCTCGATGCCGCCGTTGAGCAAGTCCTGCAGCCGGTCGCGCACGACTACCGCCCTTTCCTCGGCGCTCAGTCCCCCGGCCGAAGCCCGGATTCTCAACGCCACATTCCCATTCACCGTCACTTCGCCCCCTTCACCTCCAACCACATTCACCGGCACCGTCCCCTCGCCCTCAGCATACGCAGCACTCGGCGCCGGTACGGGGCTTCCCGAATACACGCCGCTGAGCACGAAGAGCGCACCCGCCGCCACAAATGCCGCTAGCAGCAGCCTGTCTCCAGCCGACAGCTTCTTCCCAACCATTTCCCATCACCTCACAGACGTGAAACGCATGTCCTTCCGTGCCCTCATCTACATCCTTCCCCACACTACACCACTTCGCCATGTCGCCTCCGAGTCCTACCCGCGCACTACCTCGGAGACATCTTGCGGGCTACCGCTTCAGTCCCCGCGCGCCCCCACTATTACGACATTCGAAGACAGCGGCATCTGCCGCCCTTCGACCTCATAGATGACCTCCACGAACATCGCGCCGCAGCCGGCCTCCGGATATGCCAGCCGCGCTGTGTACTCCCCGTTGCGCGCCCGCAATTCCCGCATTATCCACTCCGCCTCGCGGAAGTCCCGTGTCGGCGCTGCTGCCGTCCACTGCCGCACCTTCACCGGAGCCACATCCGACGACACATGCAGCTTCAGGTGTCGCCCCTGCTCATACCTCCAGACCAGCTTCGGAAGCTGCGCCCGCCCCGGACATGCTGCGAAGAACCCCGCTTGCGCCATTATCACCCGCGCGTAGTCGCCCAGACTGTGGCCGCAATTCGGCACATACAGGATGTACTTCGGCTCCGGCAGCTCCCCGAAATACAGCTTCGCCGCATCCAGCGGCCAGTAGCGGTCATTCGTCGCCGTCACGATCAGCTTCGGCATCGTCGCGCGCGCCTGGTACGTGTACGGATCCACCATTCCGGCCAGCACATCACCCTTCCCGGAGGCCAGCAACTCCGGCAGGCCCAGCTCCGTATAGTCATTTATCTGTTCGCTGTACTCACCCCAGGCCTCCAGGTGCAGCGCCATCTGCGCCGCCAGATTCAGGTTGTCATACACCATCGGCGCGATCCCTGCAATCCGCTCCGCCGCAACCACCGCTGTGAACCACGTTGTCCAACCGCGCTTCGACGCTCCGGTCACAAAGAAGCTCCTCACCGGCTCCGCCCATTCCTCCCGCGTGTACTCCTCCACGGCATCCATCGCCTTCACCGCCGCCTTCGTCATCGGGAACAGCAGCGGCCAGTCGGTCTCCCCGGTCTCCAGCGCCTTCTGGAACGTGAACGCGATCAGCGCATCCTCATTCAGGTCATCGAACAGCGGCTGGTTCGGAATGTCGCCGAGCACGATAACCGGCGCTGAGATCATCCCCGCCATTGTCCCGAGCATTGACAACTCCTCCGCCCCTGCAGTGCCTCCGGTTATGAGCAACAGCGCCGTCTCCGGATACGCCATCTCCGCCGGCGTAAGCACTTGCACTCGGTGCCGCCATTCTATCCCCTGCCACACCTGCGACGTCAGCTTCATCTCCATCACCGTGACACCCGAACTCAGCGTCCTCTCTCCTGTCACCTCCCACCCATACGCATCGTCCGGCCTGTTCACGTAATCAAAGACAGGCTGCGCAAACACTGCCCCACTTGCCCCGAATGTCGCGATCACGAGCACCACTATCCATTTCAATGCCATGCAATTCCCTCTTCCATCTCGTTCCGGTTACTCAACCAGTTCCTCGCAGCCCCCCGTTCCTCCTCTCTGTTCCCCTTGAAGGTAATCCCCCCTTCGCCCTCGAAACATCTCTCCGGCAGCCCTGTGACCGTATGCAGGGATGCGGTTCTCGATGCGATCCTGCCGGGCTCTGGGAGTGATACGAC
>JAUWOG010000029.1 GCA_030612305.1 Armatimonadota bacterium
GACACAATGGCGCCCACTTAGGTATTTGCTGACGGAAGTTAGGCGAAACTTACGGGGTTGGCAATAACCGAAGTATTCCTGTGGCTGATTTACCAGACATAGGCTAGTTAGTATAGCCAAACTGCTCTTCTGAAGTCAAGCTTTTTCTTCGCCCGGCCTCCAGCAATCCTGCCAATGCCTCTTCCCGGCTCCGGCACGCACCCCTCAAAGCCGTTGTTCAAGCTCGACAAGCCGCTTCTCCAGGCTCGCCTGGCGCAGCGCATTCGTCAAGTCGCCTCGCGTCCGCTCGATGATCCCCCTCGCTGCGTCCGAACGCCGTCGCAGTCCCAGTGTTATCGCATCCGGGTAGTCAAAAGACATGATCGTGTGGTAGATGTCCTCCATGGCGTCCAGCGACTCCTCGGCACGCTCCGGCTGCCCCTCGCGGATCAGGTCCAGCACGTGCCGCCGCAGCTCTCCCACTACTTCCGACAGACCGTTGAGCCAGACCGCACCTGAGACGCCGAGCTCCTCCTCGGTCGGTATGACCTCACCCGACATGCAGGCGATTACTGCCGCCGCCTCCACATACTCCTTCTCCGCGTCGCCGACGAAGCCGCCACCTGCAAGCCGCGGCGCATTGACGAGAGCCTCCTGCATCTCTCTCACCAATGCCACTGTTTCCGCAAGCTGCTGCCGCGCTTCCTCGACATCATCTCTGTGCATGTGCTTTATCACGATTGACGAGGACATCACGATCTCCCGCGAGAGCTTGTACGCCTTCTCACGGATCCCGTGCAGTTCCTCAAATTCCCGCCGAATCCGGCTTGCCGTCTCTTCTACTCCGCTAAGAATCGTAGCCACCTCCAGAACGTTTTCAGTTCCCATTTGCTTCTGTCAGCTAACGACACGAGCCTACAACACGAGCCTACAACACTTGCTCACTGCCGGTTGATCCGCCGCCCGCACCCGGCGGCTACTGCGCGCGCCTCTGCTCGACGTGTTGCGCCCCCAGTGCCACTGCCTTCAGATTCAGCGGTATATGCCCGTGGTGACGCGCCGGAAGCACGGCCTCCAACGCTTCCCCGAAGCCCGCTGGATCCAACACTCCCCGCACCTCGACGTAAGCGCCCAGCATCACCATGTTCATCACCTGCTCGTTGCCCAGTTCGGCCGCTATCGCCGTGGCAGGCACGTCTATCACACGTGTCTGCCCCGCCGCCACGCGGCCGGTCAGAGACGAATTGACCACGATCAACCCATCCGGGACGGCACGGTGCAACTCGTGGGCCACCGACCGTCCCGAAAACAGCAACAGGGAATCGGCGCTACCAACGATCGGGCTGCCGACTTCGCCATCGGCGATGATGACGGTGGCGGATACCCAGCCTCCGCGCACCTCCGGGCTGAACTGGCTGACATTGCAGACGTCAAAGCCTTGCTGCAGCACCATGTGGGCCAGTATCGAGCCCGCCGAATCGACTCCCTGGCCGCCGATCCCCGCCAGGAATACGCGCTCCCGCATCACAGCCCTTTCTCAACCATCGTAATCCACGAAAACCCCCAACGGATACTGCACCAGCATCTCATCCCGGACCCATTGCATCGCCTCAAGCGGCGTCTTGTGCCACCACGCCGGACACGTGCTGATCAGCTCGACAAGGCTGAATCCCGCTCCGTCAATCTGCGTCTGAAACGCCTTCCTGATGCTGCGCTTAGCGCTCCGCACCGTCTTCGGGTCTATCATCGTCTCGCGCGCCAGATACGCAACCCCCGGATTTGTGGACAGCATCTCGCAAATCATCATCGGCATCCCGGACATTTCCGGGTCTCGACCCAGGGGCGTCGTCGTCGTCTTCTGTCCCACCAGCGTCGTCGGCGCCATCTGACCTCGGGTCATTCCGAACACCGCGTTGTTGATGAACATCACCGTCATCTTCTCGCCGCGCTGTGCCGAATGTATGACCTCGCTCAGCCCTATCGCCGCCAGGTCGCCGTCCCCCTGGTAGGTGAACACAATGGTCTCCGGACTGGCGCGCTTGATCCCTGTCGCGACTGCGGGGCCTCGACCGTGTGCGGCCTGCACTGCGTCGGTGTTGAAGTACTCATAGGCATAGACCGAGCAACCCACTGTCGCCACCGCCACGGTCCGCTCGATGATGTCCAGCTCCTCAAGCACTTCGGCGATGAGCTTGTGCGCAGTGCCGTGCGTGCAGCCCGGACAGTAACGCATCTGCACATCAGTCAGACCGGCCGGGCGATGATACAACGCCTCCGCCTCGGTATGACCCGCTCTTGTCTCCGACATCTCAGTCTCCCGTCACCGTATGACTCGATGACCAGTACTCCGGCCCTTACAGCAACTCCTTCGTCCGACAGACCACTTCATCCGGCGTCAGCATCACGCCGCCCGAATGCCCGACCAGGTCCACCGGGCACCGCCCCTCCACCGCCAGCCGCACATCCTCTATCAACTGGCCCATCGAGAGCTCCACACTGATGATGCGCGACACCCGTTCTGACCACTCGCGGAACGGCTCCACGGGAAATGGAAAGAGGCTTATCGGCCTTATCAGCCGCGCCTTGATGCCGTCCTCCGCCAGATCATCTATGGCGGTCTTGCACACACGCGCCGAGATCCCGTACGCCGCCAGCACAATCTCAGCGTCATCAGCACCGTACTCCTCCCAGCGCACTTCATTCTCTCGCGCCTGGGAGAAGCGGGCGGCAATCCGCTGGTTCAACTCCTCCATTACCTCCACGTCCGTCCACAACGAATTGACGATGCGCCGTTGCCTGCCCTCGCGCAATCCACCGACTGCCCATTCCTGGTCTCGCGGCGGCGGCTCCCGGTGCTCTCGCAACCTCACCGGCTCAGACATCCCCGCCAGCAGCGCGTCCCCAAGAATCATCACTGGCGCCCGGTACTTCTGCGCGATCCCAAACGCCTCGAAAGTCCAGTCGTGCAGCTCCTGCACGCTGTCAGGCGCAAACGTGAGGCACCGCCCGTCACCGTGACCCGCACCACGCGTCGCCAGCCAGTAGTCCGACTGCGCCGGACCGATATTCCCAAGACCAGGCCCGCCCCGCACCATGTTCACAACCACGCACGGCAGTTCACTCCCCAGCATGTACGAGAGCCCCTCCTGCATCAGCGAGATTCCCGGCGAGGACGAGCTCGTCATCACATACGCACCCGTGGCAGCCGCGCCGTACACCATATTGATCGAGGCCAGCTCACTCTCCGCCTGCACGAACACCCCGCCCACCTCCGGCAGGTGCTCGGCCATGTACTTCGGGATGTCGTTCTGCGGCGTTATCGGATACCCGCAGAAGTACCGGCAGCCGCTCGCGATGGCCCCCTCCGCCACGGCATTGTTGCCTGTCATCATGACGCGCTGAGTCATGACTGCACGCTCTCTTCCATCGGCACACGGTATATCTCGATACACGCATCCGGGCACATCAGGGCGCAATGTCCGCAGCCTGTACATTCTTCCGGCTTCTTGACCTCCACCGGATAGAAGCCGGCCTTGTTCCGCTGCTCTGATACCCCGAGAACATCCTGCGGGCAGAACTCCAGGCACACACCACACGCCTTGCAGTGCTCCCCGTTGATTAGGACCTCGAAACGCTTCTTCATCCTGCCTCAGCTCTCAACTGCCGCGCAGTTTGGCCCGCATCTTCGCCGCGCCTGCCAGCGCTTGCTGTGCATGCTCCAGCGCTGCCCCGGCTTCCTCGTCGCCATACATGCGGGCGATCTCAGCTACACGCTCTTCCTCCGTGAGCTCTCGCACCTCTATCTTCGTCCGCCCATCCACTACGCGCTTCCCGACTACCAGGTGGTGGTCGGCGAAGTTCGCCACCTGCGGCAGGTGCGTCACACACAGCACCTGTGACCGCTGCGCCAGCGCCATCAGCTTCTCGCCCACTCGCTGCGCCGTCGCGCCGCCGATGCCGACGTCAATCTCATCGAACACGATCGTGGGCGCCTCCGCGCCCCGCGCGCACATAGACTTCAACGCCAGCATCAGACGTGACAGTTCTCCCCCTGACGCCACCTTCGCCAGCGGCTTCACCGGCTCGCCCGGGTTCGCGCTCAGCATGAACCGCACATCATCCACACCGACCGCACCCGCCAGCAGCCGCCTGCCATCAGGCATCAACACACCATCTACGTCTTCTCGCGTGCTCAGCTCCACCTCAAAACACGCCCCGGCCATCCCGAGCTGTGCCAGCTCCTCCGCAATTCCAGCCGCCAGCTCCTTGCCAAGAGCCTTTCGCTTCCTGCTCAACTCGACGGCGCGCTCTCCTGCCTGCGCACTCAGCTTCTCGACTAGCTGCGTCAGTTCCTCCAGCCGTTCAGTACTGCCCGAAAGCCGCGCCGCTTCGGCGGAGGCATTCTCCAGAAAACTCAGGATCTCCGCGATGCTATCCCCGTACTTTCGCTTCAGACCCGCTATCACATCCAGCCGTGTCTCGACTTGCTCCAGTAACGCCGGGTCCAAGTCCACAGTCTCCAGGTAGTCACTCAAGGTGCGCGCCACATCATCCGCCTGGAACGCCAGCCGCTCCAACTCAGCCGCCGCCTCTGCCAGCTTCGGGTCAACCTCACCGACGGACGCCACTTTGTTGGCCGCATCCCGTAGCGCGTCTTTTGCCCCCAGTTCCAGCTCCTCGCCGCCCGCGACGAGACTGCACGTCTCTCCCAGCACCTCCAGCAGTCGCTCACCTGCCTGCAGCCGTCGTCTCTGCGTCTGCAGTTTCTCTTCTTCGCCCGGCTCCAGGCTCGCGGCCTCTATCTCCTCCACCTGGAAGGTCAGCATATCCAGGCGTCGCGCTCGTTCCTGCTCATCCATCTGGAGGCCACGCAGTTCGCTGCGTGCTGCCGTGAACTCCTTGTACCTCTCTCCGTACTCGTCGCATAACTTCAGATGCTTCTTCCCGCCGAACTGGTCCAGGTAGCGCAGGTGACTCTCCTCGTGAATCAGCATCTGGTGCTGATGCTGCCCGTGGATGTCGGCAAGATGACGGCTCACTTCGGCGACCAGGCTCAGCGTGCTCGCACGCCGGTTCACCCGGTACCGGCTCTTACCCACCCCTATCTCACGCGACAGAATCACCGTCACATCGCCGTCATCCGCCAGACCGTTCTCAGCGAGAATCCTCAGCGCCGCCGGCACATCACTGGCGTCGAAAACGGCTTCAGTCATAGAAGTCTCGCTGCCGCCACGGATTACCTCGGAGCTGACCTTCTCTCCCAATGCCGCGTTCAGCGCATCAACAATGATGGACTTGCCGGCCCCTGTCTCACCAGTCAACACTGTATAGCCCGGCCTCAAATCCAGCCGCAGATCTTCGATCAACGCAAAGTTGCGTACTGCCAACTCAACAAGCATAGGGAACTCGCCAAATCCACGTGAGCATTACCCACCCAGCCCCGGCATCAGCTTCTCTACCAGATGCGCAAAGTAGGACCTCTGCCGCAGCCGCACCAGACGCGCCTCATGTGCGGCGCGCCTCACCACCACCGACCAGTCCGGCGCTACAGCGTGGCTCTCCTGACCGTCCACCGTCGCCTGGATTGGACCGGTGTGCCTCTCATCACGCGGTACTGTGACCCTCACCTCTACAGTGTCGGGGAGTACAATCGGGCGACACGAAACCGTGTGCGGGCAGATTGCGGTTACTATTATCCCCGACACATTCGGCTCGACTACCGGCCCGCCGGCTGACAGGTTGTACCCCGTCGAGCCCGTCGGCGTCGCTACAATCAACCCATCGGCCCGGTACGTGCCCAGCAGTTCATTGTCAAAGGTTGTCTTCAGGCTCACCATTCTCTCGCCATCACCCGACGAGATCACCACATCGTTGAGCGCGTTGTCCGTAACCATCACATCGCCCGCCGCATCCTCCAGAGCAAGTTCGAGCATCTGCCGGTTCTCGATTATGCAATCGCCCGCCAGCACCTGCTCCAACTGCTCCATTGCCACATGGGGCGCGTCCGCCGCCAGAAACCCAAAGCTGCCCACATCCAGACCCAGCATCGGCGTACCTGCGGGACCCGCACAACGCGCCATCGAGAGCAGTGTCCCGTCGCCGCCGAGTACGATCACCAGATCAGTGTCGGCAAGAAAGCACTTGTCACCGTAGGCGAACTCCCCGCCACAGTGCCCGGCAAGCTCCTCGGCAAGCCGCACCTGTACGCCCAACTCACGGAGGCGCCGGGCATACTGCTCAGCCCAGCGTATCGCCTCCGGCCTGTGCGTCGCCGCTATCACTCCCACGCTGCCAATTCTCTGCATCAACGCTGCCGCTCCCTGCTTCGCCCCTTGCGTCAGCCTGTTGCGTTCTCCGCCGCCGGTGCCAGCCGCTCCAGGTTCTTCCTTGCCGGCTCACACGTCTCGTTCAGTTCCAACGCGCTATTGTACATCTTCTTCGCCTCATCTATCTTCCCCTGGCGCTCCAGTGCGACACCCAGGTTGTTCGCTGCGTTCGCCGATGACGGCTTCTGCTTCAGGGCAATCCGGAAATGCGCCGCCGCCTCGATGTACTTGTCCTGCTCGAGATAGATAAGCCCTGCGTTGTTGTGCGCTTCCGCATTGTTCTCATCGATGGACAGAGCGCTAAGGTACTCATGCAACGCCTTGTCCTTCTCACCGGCGGAATGATAGCTGCCGGCCAGCCCGAAGCGCGCTTCGGCACTCTTCGGGAAAGCGGCGACTGCTGCCTCCCATTGCTTCTGTGCCGCACCCTTGGCGCCCGCCTTTTCATAGGCCAGAGCCAGGTTCATACTCGCCATCTCCAGCTTTGGATCAGCCCTCACCGCCTGCTCCAGCGGTTCGATCGCGTCGCTCGGCCGGCCCAACTGCTGCAACGCCCACCCCAGATTGTTCAGACATCTCGCATCGTTCGGCCTCATGTCCAACGCCGCCCGGTAAGCCTGCTCGGCCGCCGCCATGTCAGACGCTGCCGCATGGGCCAACCCCAGGTTGTACTGCGCTGCGAAGCTCTTTGTGTCCAGCGCGCTCGCCGCGCTCAGTGCTGCCGCGGCATCGGCATACTTCCCAAGGTTGTACAGCGCAACACCCAGCCCGAGTTGCGTTTCGGCATTCTCCGCATCGGCCGCCACGGCCTGTTGATACGCTTTCGCGGCCGACGCATTGTTGCCCGTCGTCAGGTACAGAACGCCCATTGCACCCAGTATCTCCGCCGAATTCGGCCGCAGTTCATTCGCCGCCTCATACTCCCGGGCCGCCTTGTCATGACGTTCTGCCTGCCACAGCGCCTGCCCGAAGCTGATATGGACGTCAACATCCTGCGGCGACAACTCCAGCGTCCTGCTGAACTCGTTGAACGCCTTGTCCCATTGCTTCAGCCGCGCATACACGTTCGCCAGGTTATAGCGGGCGTCCGCGTAGTTCGGCCTCTGTTGCAGCGCCTTCTCGTACTCCGCTTTCGCGTGGTCCGGCTTCCCCTGCGCCAGATACACATTCCCCAGGTTGTTGTGCGCCTCGGGGTATTTCGGCTGCTTCGCGATCGCCTGTTTCAGGTACTTCTCCGCATCCGCCAGATCATTAGCCTGCAACGCCGCCGAGCCCAGCCAGCACATGATCACCGGATTTCCAGGCCCTTCCACAAGGGCCTTGCCGAACAGCTCCTTGGCCACAGCGAAATCGCCGTTCTCATACGCCGCCACTCCCCGGTCGAGCATCGTCGGCTCATCCGCCCACAACGCCCCCGCCAGGCAGCCAATCATCACCAACATCACAGCAAGTGCCACTCCACGCAGTCTCATCTCTGCACCTCCCATACTGGCCTCATCACCGACCCGCAGACGACGGGACCAGCGATATCGTCTGCTCCAGCCCCACCAACCTCAAGGCCGCGCCCGCTATTGCTTGCGGTGCCAGGCCTGTCATCTCCCAGAGCTGCTCTACGCTGCCATGTTCCACGAACCTGTCCGGTATGGCCACACAGCCCAGCGACGCCACAATTCCATTCGTCGCCAGGGCTTCCCCGACTGCAGAGCCGAAGCCGCCGGAAAGCACGTTCTCCTCCACTGTCAGTATCTTCCCGCACTCCGACGCCGCCCTGCGCAGACACTCCTCATCCAGCGGCTGAACGAAGCGTGCATTGATCAGTCGCGCCTTGATCCCTTCAGCCGCCAACAACTCCACAGCCTGCCGCGCATTGTTCACCATCCGGCCGATGGCGAAGATGGCAACATCGTCTCCCTCCGTCAGCACCTCGGCCGTGCCAATGCTTATCAGTTCCGCCTCACCCGAGTAGTCCGCCCCGCATCCTGCGTCGCTCGGGTAGCGAATGGCGCTCGGCCCGTCGTGTGCCAGGGCCGTCGCCAGCATGTCCTTCAGTTCCTTTTCGTCCTTCGGGGCCATGACCACCAGTCCCGGTACAGTACGCAAGTACGACAAGTCAAATACGCCATGGTGGGTTGGGCCGTCATCTCCCACGAGACCGGCTCGATCCAGACAGAAGACAACCGGCAGCTTCTGAAGCGCCACATCGTGTATGATCTGGTCGTATGACCGCTGCAGAAACGTCGAATAGATTGCGACCATGGGTCGCAGTCCGGCAGCCGCCAGACCTGCCGCATACGTCACTGCATGACCCTCGGCCATACCCACATCAAAACACCGGTCCGGGAACCTCTCTCGGAACTCCGCCAGCTTCGTCCCCACCAGCATGGCTGCGGAGATCGCGCAGATCCGCTCATCCTTACCGGCAAGCTCGGCCAGTGTGTCCACAAACACCTGCGAGTAGCTCGGCTTGTCATTCGCAGTCGCCGGCTCCCCGTTCTTCATCACAAACGCGTTGGTCCCGTGGAACCGTGCCGGGTCGGCCTCGGCAGGCTTGTAGCCTTTTCCCTTCTTCGTCAGCACGTGCACCAGAATGGGGCCGTTCAGTCTTTTCGCATGACTGAATATCGCCAGCAACTGGTCTATGTTGTGACCGTCTATCGGCCCCAGGTACGTGAAACCAAACTCCTCAAACAGCATCCCCGGAACCACCAGATGTTTCACGCTGTCACGCAACCGGTCCATCGCCATCAGCATCGTGTCGCCGACGCGCCAGCGCTCCAGGACTCTCGCCACATCGGCCCGCGCCTTGTGCATCCGCGGCTGCAGAGTCATCCGCATCTTCGACAGGTACGACGACAACGCACCTACATTCCGGCTGATGCTCATCTCATTGTCATTGAGCACCACCATCATCCCGACGTCCTGATTCCCCGCCTGGTTCAGCGCCTCCAACGCCAGGCCGCCGGTCAGAGCGCCATCCCCGATGACCGCGATGATCTTCTCATCGCCCCCACGCAAGTCCCGCGCAGTCGCAAAGCCCAATGCCGCCGAGAGTGAAGTCGAGCCGTGACCCACGCCGAAAACATCATACTCGCTTTCGCACCGCCTCGGGAAACCTGACAGGCCCCCCTGTTGCCGAATCGTATCGAACTGCTCTCGCCGCCCCGTCAGCAACTTGTGCGTGTAACACTGGTGCCCCACATCCCAGATTAGCTTGTCCTCAGGTGTGTCGAAGACCTTGTGCAACGCTATCGTCAGTTCGACCACGCCCAGATTCGGTGCCAGATGACCACCGGTCTCTGACACCGTCGTTATCAGGCGCGTCCGAATCTGCTTCGCAAGCCGCTTCAGCTCCTCGCTGCTCAGGCTCTCCAAGTCCTTCGGCGACTCGATGCTGTCAAGCAGCGACTCCTTCTGTTGTCCTCCGTTGCCTGCTTTCATACTCACTCATCCCCGAAGGGGTTACTGGATTTCTCGTCTTCGTTACTATCAGCAGCAACGTTTTCCGTCTCTCCCCCGGTTCCCTCCCTATCATCCGCAGCGGCCACCAGCTCCTCGATCGCCGTCTCCGCCTCCTCAAGCAGCTTCGTGCAGTGCTCGCTCAACGCCATCGCCAGCTTGAACGTATCTATGGCCTCGGCCAGAGGCAGATCCCCGGCATCAATCTTCTCCACCAGCGCCTCCAGCCGCTCGAGCCCCTCCTCAAATGACAGCCCACTGACATCTATCTTATCCATTTCCAGCTCCTCATCCCACTGCACGGCCCAACGTCAGGACAGCCGGACTATCCCCCCGCCTCCACATCACTCACATCGGCCGAGATCTCCCCGTCCGTCACCGCTATCGCCAGCCCGTCGCCTCGTGCCACAGACCCGACACTCGTCACCAGACTACCGTCATCAACCCGGCGCACGATACTATAGCCCCGGCGCAACGCCGCCTCCGGGTCCAGGCCCTCGAGCCGGGCATTGATCCTCTCCAGCCGCACCCTCTCGCCCTTCCCGAACTGCCGCCCGTGCAGACCGACCATCTGTCGCACGTGGTCAAGCCGCCCGCGTCGGGCTCCCGCCACTAGCTGTGGCCGCTGCAGCAGCGGGTGCGACATCACATCCTCCAGCCGCTCGCGCAGCCCCGCCACGTACTCGCTCCGTATCGCATACCCGCGCCGCAGCACCGCGCGCCTGTCTATCCCCGCGAGCCGCGTCGTAGCCGCCTCCAGCCGCCCTCGACGCATCTTCCCTGCCTCGGCGGCCCTGACCGCTACCGTTCTCTGCGCATCATCCAACTGCTGAAGCTTAGTGTCAACAAGCAACTCCGGACGCTGGAGTGCCGGATACGACATCGCCTGCTGCAACGCCAACTCCAGCCCTTGCATGGCGGCTCGCAGCCCGCCCAGCACACGGTGCCGAAGAGTCTCTATCTGCCCGGTCAGCTCCTCGGAATCCGGCACCGCCAGCTCTGCTGCATGAGACGGCGTCGCCGCACGCGCGTCGGCCACAAAGTCAGTCAGTACGCAATCCGTTTCATGCCCGACCGCACTGATCACCGGAACCCGGCTGGCAAATACCTCCCGTGCAACCGCTTCCTCATTGAAGCACCAGAGGTCCTCCAGCGATCCCCCGCCGCGTCCCAGTATAATCAGATCCACGTCTGCGCTGTTGGCAGCTCGCAGCGAGTTCACGATGCTACCCGCCGCTGTGTCTCCCTGCACGACCGTCGGTATCAGCTTGATTTCCGCCAGCCGGTAGCGCTGCCCGAGTATCAGCATCAAGTCCCGTGCCGCCGCGCTCCCGCTCGAAGTGACTAACGCAATTGCCTTCGGGAAGCGC
>JAUWOG010000730.1 GCA_030612305.1 Armatimonadota bacterium
CTCTGCCGACACACCACTCGGAATACTCACCCGACCCTGCAGGACGCTAAACACATACGTACGCGGGACCGTTGATGAATGCCGTTGCCGTCTGTGGGACGGGGACCTGTTTCCCGGTGGCCGTTGCCTTTGCTGTTTGCCGTCCGGAGGGGCCTGCCTGGAAACAACTTCGGTTGAGACTACGGTGTAATGTATTCTTGTCAGCCAGTGCTTCGGTTTAGATGGGCAACAGCTCCATCCCAAAGAAGTCGCGGTAGGCGTTGATCGCGGCATAGTAGTTCTCGACCTTGACGTCCTCGTGGACCGAATGACTGGCATGCAGAATATGCCCGCCGGGCGTTGTCTGGCCGAACTTCAGACACTCGATGACCTCGGCCTGCACCTCTTGCGGCGTGCCCAGGCACAGCGTGTAGCGCGCATCAAGATTGCCGATGATGCACACGCGCCGGTCAATTCCCTCCTCAATCAGCCGCTCCCAGGTCATCCCGGCCGCCTTGTCAACTTCCTTGTAGCCGTCAACGTTGGAATTGAGGAAAAAGTCCTCCTTGATATCCCAGTGATTTCCGTCAGCCGTATAGACGGCCAGTGCCCCCGCGTCATGAATCAGAGCGACCTGCTCCTGAATAACCGGCAGGATGAAGCGCCGGTAATGGGTCGGCGAAATGAACGGCCCCTTGTCGCAGCTCACGTCGCCCCCGATGGCAACGATCTCGCAGCCGTGCCTCAGCATCTCACGGGTGCGGGCAAATCCCGCGGCTTTCTGCATCTGCAGCCAACGCTCAATCCAGTCCGGCTCGGCAAGCAGCCACATCAGCATGAAGGGCGGATAGAAGGCGACGCCGGTGCCGGCTCCTATCTCGACCATATACGCCCAGTCAAGCCCCTCCGCGTCGGCCAACTCCCGGATCCGTCGCAGCACGGCGAAGGCCTCCTCCGGCGCGTCGGCGACGTTACCGTCCCATTGGTCAATCTGGCGCTTCACCTCTGCTTCTGACTGTTTCTGCGAATCCGCCAGCGCCACCGCCCGCTCTACCAGCTTGGTCCGCTCATTGTACACGTATTCGACGCCGGTGAGCGTCCAGGCCTTCTCGCCGGTCTTCACGGGGCGAGTGAATTCAGGCGGCCGGTTGCCGCCCACATGGATGATGTCCACTCCGAAGAATCTGTTGACCTGGAAGCGGGCCTGCGCTTCGCCTTCGACCAGTTCCTCCCACGAGACACCTTCGGCCAGAGCATCCCAGTGCATCGCCGCGTCGGTGGCGGAGCTGCGGCCGCAGATATCCCAGTGGATCGGGTGAAACTGGGAGAAGATCTCGAAAAGCGGCGTGCGATCCGGCACTTCGTGGGCAAAGGCCTTATGTACGCGCTCCATCGCTCCCACCATTGGCAACTCCTCCGGGCTCTTCTTCTCGTGGCGAAACTCATTCCATATCGTAACGCGGATCGGGTCCGACATATCAGCTCAGACGCCAAGGGGACACTTCTCAGGATCAATATTGCGCATACATTTCCTTCGCTGCAAGACAATCCCTCCCACCGCCCACAGCAGACGTGGCTTGTGGTTGCCGTCCGGAGGGGCCGAATACGAAGCGCAAGCTTTGCTTGCGCCAGAGTATCCGGCCCACGCCGTTGATGACCGCGGGCATCTTGCATCCATCGCCGTCGGATTGCTACGGGTCCTTCCGGCGCTCGCGCAACAGCACCACCACACCGGACGCGGCGAGCAGG
>JAUWOG010000619.1 GCA_030612305.1 Armatimonadota bacterium
CCATCTATCCCAGAGACTTCCGCCCGCTTTCCGCAAAGGGCATCGGCACACCCGATGAGCTTGTCGAGATCTATGACTACGCGGGCATTGACATGGGCGTCATCATGCCCGCGACGCAGCCTGAGCCACGCGCCTGCGTCCAGTCCAACGAGGACATCCTGCGCTGTGCGGCGCTCTATCCCGACCGCCTCATTCCCTTCTGCGGCATTGATCCGCGCCTCCAGAATAACTCCCCCGACACTGATTTCTCATACATAATTAACCACTACCGCGACAAGGGCTGCCGAGGCATCGGCGAGATCACCGCTAACCTCTGGTTCGACGACCCGCGCTGCTGGAACCTCTTCCGACATGCCGAGAGCTGCGGCCTCCCGCTCACCTTCCACGTCGCGCCTCGGGAGGGTGGCTGCTACGGCTTCATAGACGAGCTCGGCCTCCCCCGCTTCGAAAAGACGGTCCAGCAGTTCCCGGACCTCGTCTTCCTTGCTCACTCACAGCCGTTCTGGTCTCACCTCAGTGCCGACGTCAACGAGCACAACTGGGGCGGCTACCCGGACGGCCCGGTGGTCGAGGGCGGCCGCATTCCCGAGCTCCTCCGCCGGTATCCCAACTGGATGGGCGACCTCTCTGCCGGCAGCGGCTACAACGCCGTCAGCCGCGATCCGGACTTCGGCTACGCCTTCCTCACCGAGTTCCAGGACCGCCTCCTCTTCGGCACTGACTGCTACAAGCGCGAGCAGAAGGACGAACTCCTCATCCAACTCAAGACCTTCCTCGAAGACGGTCTTGCCGAGAACAGAATCTCGCAGGAGGTATTCGACAAGGTCACGCACAAGAATGCACAGCGCGTCCTGGGGCTCTAGCAGCCCCCCGCGCCGCAACATACCATGCCCCGCCAACACCATGCAATAGCGCCGCCATCGCGCGACGAACAACCGGAGGAACAACATGTTTATTGACTGCCACATCCACATAGCGATGATCTCGGACATAGGCTGGCAGCCGGATTCCGACGGCCCGGCTTCACCCGAGCAGTTCATCGAAATGTACGATGAAGTCGGGATTGACCGGGGCGTCATGCTCCCTCTCGTCATTCCCGAATGCAACTTCCTCACCCAGAGCAACGAGGACATCCTGATGATCGCCGACAAGTATCCCGACCGCTTCATCCCCTTCTGCAACATTGACCCCCGCCTCCTGCGCAATTCCCCGGAGGCCGACCTCTCCTATCCCATCAGCCACTACAAGGACAAGGGCTGCAAGGGCATCGGCGAGATGACTGCCAACCTCTGGTGGGATGACCCCCGCGTCACCAACCTCTGCGACCACGCCGAGAAATGCGACATGCCCCTGCTCTTCCACGTCGCCACCCGGGAGGGCAACACTTACGGTCTCATTGACAGCTTCGGTCTCCCCAGCTTCGAGGAGCAGGTCAGGACCCATCCCGGCCTCACCTTCCTCGCGCACAGTAACCCCTGGTGGTCGTATGTCAGTGGCGACGTCACCGAGCAGACATGGGGCGGCTATCCCAAGGGCCCGGTTACTGAGGGCGGCCGCATCCCCGAGCTCTTCCGCAAGTACCCCAACCTCAACGGCGACCTGTCGGCCGGCAGCGGCTTCAACGCTGTCAGTCGCGATCCCGATTGGGGCTATGCCTTCATGACCGAGTTCCAGGATCAGCTTCTCTTTGGCACCGATGTCTGCCGCCCCGGAAACAAGGACGATGTCCTCATCTACCTCAAGAACTTCATGGAAGAGGGCCTTGCCGCCGGCAAGCTCTCCCAGGAGGTCTTCGACAAGATCAGCCACCAGAACGCCCAGCGTCTGCTGAAACTCGATCACTGAGGCCCAAACCGGAGGCAACTCATGTTCATAGACATCCACGTGCATACGGTTGCACAGGGCGGTGCCAACCGCTACGGCACCGACCACACTTACGCCACGCCCGAACAGCTCATCGAGATGTACGATGAAGTCGGCATCGAGAAGGCCGTCATCCTGCCCGGTGTCAACCCGGAGTGCGCGCACCGGGCTCAGAGCAATGAAGAAGCCATCGCCATCGCTCAGCAGTACCCCGACCGCTTCATTGCCTTCTGCAACATTGATCCCCGCATGGTGGCCAACTCTCCCGACGCCGACCTCGGCTATCTCATGGAGCATTACCAGGAACAGGGCTGCCCGGGCGTCGGGGAAGTCTGCGCCAATCTCTACTTCGATGACCCGCTCATGGACAACCTTTTCCACCATGCCGAGAAGACCGGCATGTTGCTCGATTTCCACGTCGCGACACGCCAGGGCAATACCTATGGCATCATTGACGACCTCGGTATGCCGCGCTTTGAGAAGGAAATCCAGAAGCACCCCGACCTCGTCTGGCTCTGCCATTCCCAGGCCTGGTGGTCCCACGTCAGCGGCGATGTCACTGCGGCCCCCCGGGGCGGCTATCCCAAGGGGCCTGGCGTCGCGGGCGGCCGCGTTGTCGAGATCATGCGCCGCTAC
>JAUWOG010000030.1 GCA_030612305.1 Armatimonadota bacterium
GGACGTATGGGATGGCGGCTTTGCGCCGGGTCCCGGTCAGACGCACGGAAATGACGGCAGACGGCTACTGTATCCGAACGACACCGCCTGCAAATTCTGGAATCCCGACTATTGCGGGCCCCGCTAAGGGTCGTGCAAGTCACGGCTCCGCGGCGTGACCAGAGGCGGCGAAGGGACTTGTCAGGCAATCAGACGCTTGCACAAAGATGGATGCCCCAAGTTGACACATGTGCTGATACCCGATGGGAATCTGAGGAGGAGAGAAGATGAGACGCGGTTTTACGCTGATAGAACTGCTAGTCGTCATAGCGATCATCGCGATCCTGGCTGCGATACTGTTTCCAGTATTCGCCAGGGCGCGTGACAAGGCTCGCCAGACTAGTTGTCTGAGCAACCACAAGCAACTGGCCCTGGCGATTTTGATGTATCTCCAGGACTACGATGAACACATGAGGTTTCTCTGCGCGAACTATCCGGACTATCTTAGCCCGCCAGCGGTCTGGCAGCACGGCTACGGTTATACGCGCTGGTGGGAGAACCTCGAGCCATACACGAAGAACATACCAGTATATCCGAGTACGAAGGCCGGTATCCTGGGGTGTGAGAGCTATCCCGCCCATCACCCGGTGAATCCCAACTCCTACGGATACAACGGCTACGGCTTGGGATACTACAAGCACGCCACCCTGACTCATTTCCGCTTCGCCGGGATGAAGATCGGGGAAGTCGAGCTGCCCGCCGAGACTATCCTGCTTGGGCCGCGTTACTGCTGGGCCGGTGACTCTCTGCAGGCTGCTCTGTGCGCTTACTGGTGTCTGCCCCAGATACACAATGGCGGCGACAACTACTGCTTCGTTGATGGACATGCCAAGTGGATGAAAATCGAGTCATATAGTCAAACCCATCTGTGGGGTGACTGGTCGGCACAATAGCCCTTCGCAAGGGCATTGTGCAGACGAGCCGCCAATCCAAAGGCGGCCTTACTCGACACACCTCAATGGGCGGGAATTGCTCCCGCCCATTTCTTTTTGGTTGCGCAGGTTCGCTCCCTGCGTCCTTGTAGCCGGGACCCTCGGATTGCGTATCGCTGCGCGGGCCTCGGGGCTTGTCGGGCGCGGGCTACTGCGGGGGCGCGGCAGGTGGTTGGCCTCCGCTGCCCTCGGATGCGGCGTCATCAGACGGCGTATCGCCCGGCGGCGGGGGTACGGTGCCCGGTGTGAGGCCGCGTTCCTCCTGGATCTGCTTCTCGATCTCTTCCCCTGACTTGCTCTTGCAGCCGCTCAGTACAGCCATCGTGACCAGCAGCACAATGACCAGTACTGCTATGACAACCTGTTTCCGCATCGCGCTCATCCTCTCAGTCTCTCGAACTCCGGCCGCCTCTGCACGGACCTCTCTTTGTAGCTCAGAGAGAGCGTGCTCAGGCAGGGCCGCCCTCACGGCATAGTCTAAGTTCCACGCCGATACGCAGATACCTCCCGTCCATGGTAAGTTATGCGTCCGTAGTCAGCAGATTTTCATCGCCGCCTCAGCGCATCACACTACAATAGCCAAGGATAATTTTTTTTGGTGAAGCAGGATTTGTGATGCGCCCGACGAAGGATACAACAGTCATGATGTGCCCTTGGCGGCGCAAGTCGCTGCGGGCTTTGCGGAGGAGGTGAGATAGCCGGTAGGCGTCATCAGTGTACGGATGTCATACAGGTTGGAGGAGGTAAGACCATGAAACGCGGATTTACGTTGATTGAGTTGTTAGTTGTGATCGCGATAATCGCGATCCTGGCGGCGATTCTCTTCCCGGTCTTTGCGCGGGCACGAGAGAAGGCACGCCAGTCGAGCTGTCTGTCGAATGTCAAGCAGATCATGCTGGCGATCAAGCAGTACCTGACGGATTACGACCAGAGCTTCCCGCTGGCTCGTGTTCGAGCCAACGGGACTTGGACGACACCGAACGGCACGGCAACAACGGCGGACGTGCCATGGTTCCTGGCTATCGAGCCGTATATGAAGAACACCCAGATTCTCAACTGCCCGTCGCTCAGCACGAACTATGACGGCGGCACATCGTTCAATAACGTCGCCTACGGGATGAATGAATGGGTGTGTATGAGCGGCGGGCGCTACGGCAGCTACGAGTATGCCTATTACGGGCGCTACGGGCCGATTCAGGAGAAGGACGTTTACTTCTCGGCCGAGACGATGTGCATTGCGGAGAAGGGCGACGCGGGCTCCTACATCATTGACTGCCTGCTGTGGGACTACCGCAACTACGGGGTGGCTACCGACAATGAGAGTGGTCGCATCAACCTCGCGCTGGACCGCCACAATGAGGGCCTGAACATGGGCTTCTGCGACGGCCATGCCAAGTGGCTGAAGGGGAGCAATGTCCCCGACGACGCCTGGGACGGCGGGAAAGTGACGAAAGTGCCATACGCTGCGGCAAGATATCAGCCCAGATACATGAAGCCCAACGACACGGCCTGCAGGTTCTGGCTCCCGATATGCGAAGACTAGGGAGTCACGGGTCTGATGAGGTCCCTGTCGCAGCCCGAGTCGGCGGGCAGGGAAGCTGCTGCAGCCCGAAGATGAGGGCTGGAACAGGTAGTGCGAAGGAGTCAACAAAGGAGGGAGCATTATGAAACGCGGATTCACACTCATAGAGTTGCTGGTGGTGATAGCGATTATCGCTATCTTGGCCGCCATCCTGTTCCCGGTGTTTGCGCGGGCGCGGGACAAGGCCAACGCAACGGCGTGTCTCAGCAACGTGAAGCAGATAGTCCTGGCGGCTATGATGTACATACAGGACTATGACGAGTTCATGCTCTTTAGTTCCTACAGGTATTATGACAACGGCGGGTGGTTCATCGGACCACGCGGGTACTCCTATGTCCGCTGGCACGAGGTCCTGATCCCCTACATGATGAATGACGACGTCCTCAAATGCGAGAGCTACAAGTTCAGGGGAGTCAGAGACCCGAATTCCTACGGCTATAACGGTTACACGCTAGGTCACTATCCTGCGTGTGCCCTTTTCGACAACTGCACGCGCCGCTCCTATCGGGGCGTCAAGCTGGCTGAAATCCCGAACCCATCAATGCTCATCATGTTCGGGCCGCGCTACTGCATAGCGGGCGATTCAGTGCAGAGAGCGTTGACGTACTACTACTGCACCCCGCTGGCGCACAACGGTGGGGACAACTACGGCTTCTGCGACGGGCACGCCAAGTGGATGAAGTTCGACACAAGGGTAGAGCGGAGCGCCGGCAGCCACTACGACACATACTGGACCTTCTAGGCAGTCGCGGACATCACAACAGGAGTCTGTCAATGGGCGGGAATTGCTCCCGCCCATTTTTCCTGGTTGCGCAGGTTCGCAGGCCCCGGCAAGGAAATAGGCAGCATGAGCACGGAAGACAACTCGACTCCAGACGGAGGTTGGCGGCAATGAAACGACTCGCATGTGTTCTCATCGTGGCGCTGGTGGCGGGGACGCTCTGCTGGTCGGCGGAGCTGTATGTCCCCGAGCAGACGATTACGGAACTGAAGACGTACTACCCCGACACGACACTGGTCGAGAATGGGGAGGCGGCCTGTGTCATCATTCATCCGGCGGAGGAGGGGTACGCTGAGTTGGGAGCGGAGGTGGCGGCGGGAATCAAAGCGGCAACCGGTGCCGAAGTCCCCGTCAAGAGCGACAAGGATTACTCAGAGGCGGATCATGCGACGAACCTCATCTGCCTGGGCCGGATGAACAACAACAAGCTCTCCCTCGACCTGTACATCTGGCACTATGTGGCGTGCGATGATTGGTTCCCCGGACCGGGAGATGAGGAGCATGCGCCGGGCTTTGTGGTGCGGTCCTGCTGCGATCCGTGGGGCACGGGCAAGAACGTTATCATGCTCGGCGGGACGGAGCTTGATGGCGTGAAGCTTGCCGTCGAGCGCTTCAAGGGCATGATTGCGAAGGGCCAGACGCTGACGATACCGCGCACAGTCGAAGTACACTTCAAGGGCACGGAGAACCTCGAAGAATTTGCCAGGACGATCGAGCCGACCTATCACAAGGGCTTTATTGACCTGAAGGCGCTGCCGTATGGCGGGGAGTACAAGATGGTAGAGGCGGCGGAGCGATATTTCCTCACCGGCCGCGACGAGTACCTCACATGCTATGCGCTGATGATGCGCCGCTGGATGGATGAATACTACAAGTGGGTTCCGCACCGGCAGATCACGACGCCGAAGTACATCATCCCCGCCATGCTGATGAGCTATGACCAGATTGAGGAGAGCCCGCTGTTGCCCGATGATCTGAAGCTCGAGATGACGAACCTGCTGTATGACTACGTGTCGCGGATGAGTGTACACGGGCGCATCACGCAACTCACGCCGGGCGTGCTGGCTGACACGGGTCTTCACAATGTCTCGATGACCGTCATCTATGGCGGGAAGTATTTCAAGAAGTATTACCCGGAGGCGGACTTCGCGCGGATAGACAAGGGCATCGCCTCGGTGACTGTCGGGCAGCAGACGATGGCGAATTCGCACGGCTTCATTGACAATAACGGCGGCTACACTGCGTCATATCCGCGCACCTCGGTGATGCTCGCACCGGCGATGAACAACTACCAGTACTTCGAGTCCGCGGCCCGCAAGTACATGGAGTACTGCTTCATCATCACCGGCGGGCGGGCCGGAGCCATTTTCGGGAGACAGCCGACACCCGGTATCATCGCCTGGTACACCAAGGACCCGACGTACGTGTGGTACCACAACTGGCGCCACGGAAAGAAGACGTACTATTCGGAGATGACGGCCGGAGACATCAAGGCCACGCTGTGGAGCTACCTGCCGAACATGGAGGAGCGCGTGCCGGAGGAGATGATCGGCCTCCACTACCTGCCGCTGCATGAGACCAACTACGAGCAGCTCAAGCGCGGCAACAAGCTCATCAACGTGCCCCGCGAGCGCAGCTTCCACCAGCTTTGCATGAGGACCGGCTTCACCCGCGATGACCAGTATCTCCGGCTTGACGGGATCAACGACGGTATCGCCAACGGTGGCGACGGCAACACGATAGCGTGGATTACTCAGGGGCGCGATTGGCTGACTGCGACCGGCAAGTGGGGCGGCGGCCGCAACATGAAGTACTACTCGACCTGCCTGGTGCTCAAGGACGGGCAGATGGCCGACAAGCTCGTCGCGCTGTGTGACCTGCAGGCAGCCTCGGAGCTTCCCACCAGCGGCTTTGTGCGCAGCGTCATGCACGAGTACAACGGTATGGACTGGGCGCGCAACATCGTCTGGATCAAGGACAAGTACTGGGTCATATTCGACCAGTTGCAGGTGCTGGAGCCGGACGACTATAGCGTGCTCTGCCAGTGGTTCCCTCTGGGCGGCACGGTTGACGAGAGCCACAGCGTAACAGTGACGTCGTATGACCACAGCTTGTATCTGCAAATGCCCGGTGGCAGCAAGCCGTTCGTCAAGGCCATCGAGCCGGGTGATGCGCGCACGGCCTTCAGGCAGGGCATCAGCGGGCAGCTTGCCGTCGGTGATGAGCCTACCTTCGCGACGATCTTCTACGGGCACCACAAGAACGTGCCTGACGAGTACTCGATGAAGCGGATCAGTGACAACACCTGTCTGGTCACCGAGCCCGAGCGCGAGGTCCTCGTCGGTGTCGCGCCGCTGGGCAAGCCCGATGAGACGATGGTGCTGGGCCCGGACGTGCAAGTCAAGTGTACGGGCTTCGCGCTGGCGGCGGATGAAATGGCGCTGTTCGGCCTGACCAGCTTCGGAGCCAAGGAGCCGCTGCTGGTCGCTGACAAGCCGATTGGCCTGGCGATTGACTTCACCGCAGGCATCATCACCGTCCAGGCAGCGGAGCCGACTGAGCTGAAGGTGCTCACTCCCGGCGGCGAGGCCGGAGTGCGTGTGACGATGCCATTGGAGGCCGGGCGGCATGAGCTACCGGCGAGGGGCGGGCCGTTCGCCGCGCTGACTCAAGCGGTGCGAGACATCGTAGCGAAGGCCGCAGCCGCACCGGCCCAGACTGCTCAGGCCGCGCAGGCGCAGTATCCGCAGAAGCTGGACATGGAGTGGGAGTTCCAGATCCCTGCGGAAGACAAGGTCGCGGTGCGTTGCCTTGAGACGGCGGACCTGGACGGGGACGGTGCCGAGGAGGTACTGGTCGGAACGTCGGATGGACGGGTGATCCTCGTCAAGGCTGACGGCAGTTTGGCCGGTGAGTCGTTCTTCCAGGCTGAAGGCGGCATCAACGATATCGCAGTGACCGACTTCGGGGAGGGGAACCGGATCCTGGTAGCAAGCGACGATGAGCATCTGTACTGCCTTGATGGCGCGAGCCTGGAATGGAAGTTCACCGGCGCAGGTATCGAGTGCACGAATCAGGCTCCCGGAACCTATGGCCCGGGGCGGTACGTTGAGGGCGACGGTGAGATGATAGCCATAGATGTCGCCGACATCAATGCGGATGGGACGAAGGAAATCCTCGTCGGCTCGAAGACCTTCAAGCACGGGTCGCGGCGCGTGTTCGGGACGCTGTGGTGTCTGAGTCCGGACGGGAAGCTGCTCTGGCACCTGTATCAATCCGCCGGTACGGTCACCAGCGTGAAGGCGTTCGACGACACCGGCGACGGGCAGATGAAGATCGCCATCGAGAGCGGCGGCGGGACCTACGGCGTGGGCGGCTATCTCGTGGACAATCAGGGCGCTATGCTCAATCGGCAGAGCGCGGGATATGGCGAGCGCTTCTGCGACGTCGCGAAGATAGCCCCCGATGGCGCATACCGGAAGGTCCGGGCAGACCACCGCACCGGCATCACCGATGTGTTCGAGACCGCCGACCCGTACGCGAAGAAATGGTCCTTCAAGGCGAGCGGCCTGTCGGCAATGGGCCCGGTCGTGACTGACCTGGATGGCAACGGAATCTCGGAGATACTGGTTGGCTCCGGCGGCGGGAGCCTCTTCTGCCTGAACGAAGGCGAAGAGCCGCTGACGTGGCGGGTGAATCTGGGCGAGCCGATCTCGGCACTCGCTACCGGAACGCTGCAGGGAGCCGGTGTGCAGGTTATCGCGGGCGCGAACACCGGCGGTGTGTATGTGGTATCAGCCGAGGGGAAATGCCTGGCGCGCGCCGGGATGGGTGCGCCGGTCAGTTGCATTGCCACGGCCCGCTTCGCGGCCAAGGACAATCTGACTGTCATCGTCGCAACCGACCAGGGCAGACTGGTCGCATTCAGACTTCAGTAGCATCGGCATTGTGTACGTACACAAATTCCTGGGAAACAGGATGTGATTGGAAATGAAGTTGTGGGACAGTAGCCCCAAGTGGCCGTGGAAACATGATGATGACATCCGCAAGTATATTGATGTGCCGGAGTGGTGGCTGGTCGGCTACGAGGAGGTCCGCGGGTTCCTGCGGGGCCTGACGAAGGCCCAGTTCTCAAGCGCCGGCAAGAGCGCCGGGGGTCGCGACCTGACCGTGGCCTACTACGGTCCGAAGAAACCTGAGCGGACGGTGTGTGTAACCGGCGGCACGCATGGGACGGAGGTCGAAGGGGTCGCCTCGGTCACCAATATCATCAAGATACTGGAGTCAGGAGAGGACCTGCGCGGCGAGAAGTGGCCGGCGTTCCAGCGTGCGGCGAAGAGGGTCGGCTTCTATCTGATGCCCTTCTACAATCCTGACGCAGCGGCCCGCAGCCCCGTCAAGAGCTACGTGGGGATGCCCATAGACATCAAGGACGGCAGCGACGGTGTCCATCATCTGCACATCGGTTTCTGGAAGAACGGTCGCCTGCCAAACCGGAAGCGCATCTTCGCTCCCTGGAGCAAAGACTCGGACATGGCCGGGAAGCTGGAGCGCGTCGGCTATCTGGGGCAGCGCTTCAACGATGCGGGCCGCCTCATCAACAGGCCTCGGTCGCGCAAGAAGTCCATGGCCGTCGAAACGATGCAGATGCTCAAGTACCTCGAGGCGAACGAGATTGACTGCTACATGGACCTCCATTCGCACAGCTCGCCGCCATGGCTGGGGACGTGTCCGGAGGCGCATCACGCCGGTGACTACGAGCAGCAGGCGAAGCTGTTCGAGCTTGCCTGCAAGATGACGCAGAAGGCCGGTGGGCCTGAGCTGGTTCAGGGCTGGCAGGAGTCCACGACCTGGTACAACAGCCATTTCTTCCCGGCGAATCTGGGCATCTATGCCTTCACCTATGAGGCGATGGGGGGCTTCAAGGGCAACTACCCCGACGACAAGCCCTGGGAGGAAATCTGGCTCGCCAATGCGTACAACGGGATGTACACCATCCTCGGCCTGGCGCAGGCGCTGCTGAAGGTAGCCTCCCCGTGGGCGTAGGAGTGGCGCATGGACTATGAGGCCGCTCTCGCATATCTGGATGACCTGGTAAGCTATGAGAAGCGAGGCTTCTCGCGCCACTTCGCCGATGCGCTGAAGCTGGATATGATTCAGCGGATGGCCGAGCTACTCGGTAATCCGCAGGACAAGCTCGCCTCCGTGCATATTGCCGGCACCAAGGGGAAGGGCTCGGTGGCGGCGACGGTGGAGTCCATCGCCCGCGCCGCCGGATACAGGACCGGCCTCTTCACGTCCCCGCATCTGCTCTCACCGCGAGAGCGACTGCGCATCAATGGCGAGATGGTGCCGCGCGAGGACATGGCGCAGCTTGTGGCAGCCATCAAGCCGGTCGTCGAAGAGGTGGATGCTGATGAAGGGCTCTCCCCACCCGGCCTCCGTCCGCCCAGTTTCTTCGAAGTCTATACCGCCATGGCTTTCCAGTACTTCGCCGAGCAAAACGTGGATTTGGCGATCTTCGAAGTCGGGCTGGGCGGGCGCCTTGATGCCACCAACATCATCAAACCGCTGGTCTGCGCCATCACCACATTGGGGCTGGACCATACGGATGTTCTCGGTGAAACGATCGAAGAGATCGCCGGCGAGAAGGCCGGCATCATCAAGCCGGGCGTGCCCGTAGTCGTAGCGCCGAACCCTCGGGAAGCCACGGACGTAATCCGGCAGCAGGCGACAGTACAGGGCGCGGAAATGATCCCTGCGCCGGACGCCTCGATAGTAGCGCCTGGCTCGTCGCTGGCAACGCCGGACAGCGGCGAGGAGTTGCCGCGGCCGCTGCAGACGGTGGCCTTCCAGACCTCGGATGGGGTGCGCTGGGAAGTCAGCTCGCCGCTCATAGGTAAGCACCAGGCCGTCAATGTGGGCGTAGCAGTGGAGGTGGCGCAGGCGCTGAGGGAAGCCGGGTTCGATGACATTGACGCCGAGGCGGTTTGCGACGGTGTGCGTGACGTTGCCTGGCCGGCGAGGCTCGAAATCGTGGCGATGAGGCCCTGGGTTGTGCTGGACTGTGCGCACAACGCCGAGTCAATGCGGGCCCTCGCTGACACTCTACCGGACCTGGTGGAATACGAGCAGCTTGTCGTCGTGCTCGGCCTATCGGAGGACAAGGACGCGGCGGCTATCGCGGAGATCATCGCGCCACTTGCCGACATTGCGGTACTCACGCAGGCGCAGATACCGCGCGCGATGAGTGTGGAGGACTTGGCGGCGGCGACGGAGAACTACTGGCGACAGTGTCGCACCGCGAGCACGATAGGAGAAGCGACGGCTGCTGCCTTTGAGTTGGCGGGGCCGCGTGACTGTATCGTCATCACCGGCTCGTTCTTTGTGCTCGAGGAGTACCTGCAACTCGCAAGCGAGGCGAGCCGATAACGCGGATACGGAGGAATCTATGATGAACGCAGCGGAAAGAAAAGAGATACTGAAGCGTGGCGGCCTGAGCATCGCCTGGCAAGGCGAACCCCACATGGGCAGCGACTACGGCCAGAGGGAGATTGACGCTGTCGTCAAGTGCATGAAGGACTCCATGGCCTACAACGAGGGCTTCGGATTCGAGACCGAGGAGATCAAGGACTTCGAGGCGGCGATTGCCGAATACTTCGGCACCAAGTATGCCCTGACCATCAACGGTGCCGGCACCGGGCTTGATATGGCGATGATGTGCCTGGACCTTGAGCCTGATGACGAGGTGATTGTGCCGGCGCTGAACTTCCCCGGCGATGGGCTGGCGCCGCTCGGCCAGGGCGGGAAGCTCATCCTCTGCGAGTGTGATCCGCGCACCTTTGAGGCCGACCCGGCGGATGTCGAGAAGCGCATTACGAGCAATACCCGCGCGCTCATGCCGGTGCACATGAACGGCCTCTCCGCGCCAATGGATGAGCTGCTGGAAGTCGCCGGCCGCCATCAGCACCACAAGCATGGCGAAATCAAAGTCATCGGCGACGCTGCCCGCGCCGTCGGCGGAGGTTACAAAGATGGCAAGATCGGTGAGAAAGGCTGGATGACCGTATTCAGCTTCCACACCATGAAGAATATGACCACGCTGGGTGAGGGCGGAGCCATTACCACCAATGACGATGAAGCGTACAAGCGGCTGCGCAGCATTCGCCAGTTTGGGGGCGAGCTTCATGGCTGGGGCACCAACTATAAGATGACGCGCGTGCAGGCAGCCGTGGGTCTGGTGGCGCTGAGCCGGCTTGATGAGTTCATCGAGGGCCGGCGTGCAGTCGCCGCCGCGCGCGACGAGATGCTCGCAGGCATCCCCCATCTGACTCTGCCCTACGAGCCGGCAGACTGCACGCACAGCTACTACCTCTACACGCTGCTCGTGCCCGAGGACTGGGCCGGCGAGAAGCGCAACAAGCTCATGGAACTCCTGCGCGAGGATTACGGTGTGAACACAGTGGTTGCCAACCCGCCGCTGAAAGCCGTGCCAGGTTTGCTGCACGAGAGCACCAAGGACCAGCAGATACCGGTCTCTGAGGAGCTCGGCGAGCGGCTCTTCTGCGCGACCATTCACCCGAAGATGTCGGCTGAGGACAACGAATACATCTGCGCGGCCCTCTGGGACGCGATCGAGAAAATGGG
>JAUWOG010000113.1 GCA_030612305.1 Armatimonadota bacterium
CCTCCGAACTTGCTCGCCGCGTAGGCGGAGTTCTTGTAGCTGCCGGTCTTCCCCGACTTGCTGTTGATCTGCACGATGACGCCCTGCCTCCGCGGCATCATCGCCTTCGCCGCATACTTGGCGATGACCATATAACCGACGAGGTTGACCTCGATGACCTTCGCCCACTTCGCGGCGCTGAACTCCGTTATTCCTCCCGATATGAGAATCCCGGCATTCGACACCGCGATATCGAGCTTGCCGAACAGCTCGAGTATCTCGTCAATGGCTGCGCTGACATGCTCCTCATTGGTCACATCGGCGGGCAGGCCGATAGCGCGCACATCATGGGCGGCGGCGATCTCTGAGGCCGCGGCCGCAACCTCTTCCGCCTGCAGGTCAAGCAGCGCCACCTCCGCCCCTGCTTGCGCCAGCCGCTCTCCGAGTGCCCGGCCGAGTCCCTGCGCCGCCCCGCTCACCAGCGCCACCTTCCCGCTCAGGACTCTGTTTCCGTCATCTGCTGTCATCGGTTATCCCTCCACCAGGAAGTGCTCAATCAGCGCCTCTTCCGCCTCACGCGTCCACTGCCCGGCCGGCCCGAGCTTTGCAGCCACCTGCGCAAGCTCAGCCCGAACAGTTCATGAATGGGTGGCTCAGCTTCCAGCCCGAGTCAGTTCGAACAATTCACCTCAGGCAACCGGCGCCACCTCTGGCACGGTGATGGTTACCTTCCGCAGCATTGCTTCGCGCCGCCGACCCAGACCTACGGTCACATTCTGCCCTTCCCGGGGAACCACATCGCCGTCTTCCTGCAACACGCTCAGATATGCCACAATGGCATCTTCAGCCATCTGCAGCGCCTGGGTGATCGTCTGGCCGTAGGTGACGCAGCCCGGCAGCACTGGCACCTCGACCACATAGCCGCTGTCAGGATCAGGAAAAAGCGCCACAGTGTACGTCCGTCTCATGGCCTTCCCTCCGTTCATCTGTCGTCGCCTCACGCTCGGTCTGCGCTGCATTCTAGCGAAGGTGTCTGCGGAACTCGTCCGGGCTCAAGCCGGCATGCCTGATGATATCACGCGTGAGGCCGACTCCGAGAGTTCGCCGGTGCATCGGCACTACTGCTCTGCGACCTGTTTCAGGGTGGCGCATTGTCAGATGACTGCCCTTCTGCCGGTCTTTGACGAAGCCGGCTTTCTGCAGCGCTCGCACCATTCCTCGTGACGTGATGCGCGGGAGCTTAGGCAACAGGTATCGCCTCCGGGTTCGCCGTCACGCGGAACAGAAACCCCTCTGTGAGCTCTTCGCGCTCGAAGCTGATTACCCGCCCCTCTTCGGGCACCGGCTCTCCGTGCTGCATCAGACTCTCCACGTAGCATTCGATGGCTTCCTTCGCCATTGCCAGCGCCTCAAGAACGGTGTCGCCCTCAGTGAAGCAGCCTGGAAGCGCCGGCACCAGCACCGTGTAGCCGCCGTCAGCTTCCTTTCGCAGAATTACAGTGTATGTCAGTTCCATGGTCTTGCCTCCGTTCATCCGCCGTCACGCGCCGTGCTACTCCTCCACCAGGAAGTGCTCAATCAGCGCCTCTTCCGCCTCACGCGTCCACTGCCCGGCCGGCCCGAGCTTTCCAGCCACCTCTGGAAGCACTTCCCCCAGCTCCTCCAGCCGCGTCAGGCCCAGGCCGTGCACTTGCGGATAGATGACGATCTTGCCCGGCAGAGTACCGTCACGAACCGCCTCCATGCCCTCCCAGGTCGCCTCCATCCCGCCGATGCCGGCGACGGCTCCATTCGTGGACAGCTCCCCGCTCTCAGCCATCCTGATCGTCGTCGCCAGATCCTCAATTCCCGAGCCGCTCGATCCCGTATAGCGCACTCCTCTCAGCGCGACAGCCGTCACGTCCAGCGCCGCCGTCGTACCCCTGGCGGCTCCGGCGAAGACATTGAACATCCCGTCATCGGCGAGGTGCGCCGCCGCTCCCGAGATCACCGCCGGTATCGCCGCCATCGTCACGATATCATCGAAGCCCTCCGGCGCGATCTCTCGCAGCTTCTGCTCGAACTCCTCCGGCGGCATCTGTGTCGGGTTCAGCCCGATGAGTTCCACTCCATTATCCTGCGCGGTGCTGCCGAAGCGTCGCAGCGCCGTCGCCAGCCGCTCATCATCTATGTCGCTGACCACGACTACCGCCGGCCGGTTGCTGCTTTCCAGTGCAAGCTGCAGGTGCATCTGGCCCATCGGCCCCGCGCCGCCGACAAGCCACGCCTTCCCCCCGACCTTCAGCGTTAGCGGACGCCGCTTGCGATATGCTGCCAGCACATGCTCAGGACTCGCGCCACTGTAGTACGTGTCATCGTAATGCACGCGCCCGACATCCAGATCCACCGGCCCGGCGAACGGCTTATCCGTAATCAGGTTCAGCCTGCCGCCCCGGTTCAGCGTCCGGTCCGCCACCTCGATGACCTCCGTGCTGCCGCTGCCCAGCACGAACACATCATCGAAGCCTTTGCCTCCCGTCTGCTCTTCCACCAGTGCAGCCGGGTCAATCTCGGCTATGCTTGCCGTGACTGTGACCGTCACCCCCGCACTACCGGCCAGGTTCCGCAGCCCGCGTGCCGGCGGCTCCGGCACATCTGTCAGCACCACCCGCCGGGGCACTGCAATATCCCCGTACGGGATCCGGAAATCAATCTCGTCTGCTCCCGGCGTGCCTATGACCCACACGCTTCCCCCTGCTTTCAGATCCGTCCTGCGCACATCGCGGTACGCACGGACGACACACGCCCACGGCTCGGCCAGCGCCGCCTCCGAGTAGCCGGTCTCACTCTCCAGCGGCACCATATACACCCCGTCATCGCCGTCCAGGATCTCTTCCCCCAGCACCACGTACTGCTCCAGCGCGCCGGGAAGCATGTACCCGAACGCCAGATTCACGCCCTTGAAGTAGATGTCCGCCTGCACCACAAACCGGTCCCCGACCTTGTACTTATCCTGCCGGTTCTCCCCGACCGCAATGATCGTCAGCGCCGCCTCATGGCCCGGTATGATCGGGTCCTCCGCCAGATTCCGCCCATACAACCGCGGATGGTCCCCGCCCAGCTTGATGATCTTGGTATCCGAGAAGCACAGCCCTGCCGCATCAACACGGGCCAGCAACTGGTCGGGCCCCACCGCACCGACCTCTACAACCTCAGATGCTTTCTCCTTCCCCAGGTTCTCCAATCCGACCCCATACAGATGCCACACGATTTGCTCTTCTGGCTGCTCCTGCCGCCCCGAACGATACTCCTCAAATGACTCAAACATTGGTATCCCTTCTCACCCTCATCAATCATCATCTGGCCCAGGCCCAGGTACTGTCCCGCGCCTCGGTTCTCCTTGCCCTCTGCCTTCCGCCGTTGCCTTTCTGCCATTCACTGACGGGTGGCTCGGCCTGGGCTTTCTGCAACGCAGGAAGCCCAGGTGAGAATGCGGGAACGCGCAGCGTTCGCGCCATTCTCAGCTTCCAGCCCGAGTCCATTGCGCTTGTAGGGCGCTATGGAGCTTGCAGGAGTTCCGGAACGGAACTCATCGCAAACTCCGGATGCAAGCTAGGCCTTGCCCAGCTTGCGCCACTCACCTCTCATCCAGCCCCTTCTGCCGGTACAGCTCATCGGGCCGCGTCGTTATCCGTCTCACATTCTCTTCGCTGAGACCGTGCAACTCTCCTACCGCGCACGCCCCCAGGATAATCCTTGCCGTCTTGTCCAGCATCGCGGTGATGTTATCCACCATCGCCGGGGTTTCCCCCGAGGCTATCAGCCCGTGGTTCTGGATGAGTATCGTCCGTGGCGGCCCGCCGTTGCGCTCGACGAAGTCGGCGACTCCCTGCCAGACCGCCTTTGCCAGCGGCAGTCCCGGGTCCGTATAGTCCACCAGCACATACTCATGCCCGCAGACGACTATCTCATCCGGAAACAGACGCGCCGAGAACAGTTCCCGCCACCGGCTCGAGCACAGGATGCTGTTGACGGCCACCGGATGCGTATGCCCGACGAACCGCACCTGCTCGTGCGACAGCAGCATCGCATGGAACACTGTCTCCGTCGAGGGCCGCATTACTCCCGGCTCGACGCACGCGGCGCTGAGGGCCTCCTTGATCTGCTCATCATCCAACTCCGGCCCCTCGAGCAACTCAAGCAGCGGCTCTATCTTCACTTGCGCGAAACTCTCCGGCTTGCTCTCACACAGCTTCGCGCCACTGGCCTTGACGTAGAAGCTCGCCTCATCCACCCGCGCCGAGGTATTCCCTTCACCGAGTATGAGCAGTTCCCGCTCCGGCTCAGCGAGTCGCAGCGACATCTCCACAAGCTCATCCAGTACCGGCGTATGCTGTTTCATCTGGCTCCGTTTCCATCATTCCGATTGCTCTACTTGCGGCAACCCTTCGCCCCCTGCCCCCGGTGCACCTGCAGAAGACCCGCCACACACGCCACAAGGAATCCCCTCCCCCAATGGCGAAACCTCCATCCAGCACGACTGCGGCACTGACATCTTCTTCTCGCCGGATGACCACACTGAATAATGGAACTGTCCGACCGCACGGTATAGCACGATACCCGATACATCAGGAGGCACAACATGGACCTCAAGTTCTCCATCCGCGAAGGCATGGCCCCCGGGGCCACGATTGCCGAGAAGTTCGAGAACCTCGCCAAAATGGGGTTCGCCGGCATCGAGATCACCACGACGCCGGCCGACTCTATCGCCGCAGAGGTCATGCAGGCGGCGAAAGACACCGGCGTCGTCCCCAACATCTGGTCATCCGAATACCTCAACATCCTCGACCCGCGACCCGATGAGCGCGCCCGTGCCGTGGCAAGCCTCCGCGCCGCGCTCACAGTCTGCGGCGAGGCCGGTGGTGTCGGCGTCATTTCCGTCCCGCTCATCGCCACCAAGATGCAGAACCTCCCCCGCGTTCCCGACCTCTCACCCTTCATGAGCCAGGCGCAGCTCGAACGCGCCCTCCTCAAAGCCATCTTCACCGACCTCGCCGACCATTGCCAACGAGGCGGCGCCGACGTCATCGTCGAGCCGCTCAATCGCTACGAGCAGTGGTGGCCGGCGACGCTCTACGATGGCATAGACATCTGCGACGATGTCGCCGCGCCCGGCATTTCCATGATGGCCGACTTCTTCCACATGAACATCGAGGACGCCCATTTCGACGAGAGCATCCGCGCCGCCGGCAAGCGCATCAAGAACGTCCATCTCGCCGACAGCCAGCGCCAGCTTCCCGGCTACGGCCATACCGACTTCCGGCCCGGCCTTGCCGCCCTCGACGAGATCGGCTATGAGTACTACCTCGGCTTCGAGTGCGCGATCCCCGGCGACCCCTTCGAGGACCTGCCGAAAGCGATGGACTACATCCGCTCCCAGGCCCCCTGAGAATCCAGCTACAAAAAGGCCCGGCCGGCACTGATCCTCATCCCGCCGCGCTTGCCGTTCGCCTTTGCTGTCATGCCGTAATGGAGGGGCCGCGTCGAAGGGCGGAAGCTCTGCTTCCGCAAGGAGGCCGGCCCATTCCCCCGTCATTCCCCACAAAGAAGGTCTCCTCCGCCTCCCCGTTGAACACTCGCACCAGTGCATCAGCAGCAGCTCAGGAGAAGGTGAAAACGATGACCACCAACGCCGCGCAACTCGCCCTCAAGGGCGGACCGAAAGCAGTCACCGCCGACAGCTCGGAGCAGTGGAAGCGCCCCGTGGACAAGGAGATGGCGCTCATTGCGGGCCTCCTGGAAACCGGCGCCATATCCGGCTCGGGACCCGGCTCAGGCCTCCCCTACGAATTCGAGACCCAGTTCAAGGACTACATCGGCGCCGAATACTGTCTCCTTACCGACCATGGCTCGACTGCTCTTGCCGCCGGCTTCTACGCCGCCGGTGTCGGGCCCGGTGACGAGATCATCACTCCCGCCATCGGCTATCTCGGCACCTATGGCGGCGCGCTCTTCCTGGGTGCCAGGCCGGTCTTCTGCGAGCCCGACCCGAAGACACTGCTCGCCGATCCCGCCGACATCGAGAAGCGCATCACTCCCCGCACCAAAGCCATCTGCCCGATTCATGCCTGCGGCAACGTCTGCGACATGGACGCCCTGCTGGCAATCGGCGAGAAGCACGACATCGCCATCGTCGAGGATGGCGCCCACATCCACGGTGCCGAATGGGACGGCAAAAAGATCGGCAGCTTCGGCGACGTCTGCTGCTACAGCCTCCAGGGCGCCGGCACCGGTGGCAAGCCTGTCTGCGGCGGCGAAGGCGGCATAGTGACCACTAGCAATCGCCTCTACTACGAGCGCATGCTTGCCTTCGCACATCTCCACCGCAGCGGCGTCGCCGGCGAGTTCACCATCTACCCCTACACGCTCCTCGATAGCCAGGCGCTCGGCCAGAAGCTCCGCGCACACCCGCTCGCCATGGCCGTCGCCAAGGTCTCACTCGACTCACTCGACTACCGCATCGAGAACAACAACGCCTTCCGCGAGCAGGTCTTCGCACAGGTAGGAAAGATACCCGGCCTCCAGCCGGAAGCCACGTTCCCGAAGGCGAAGCGCATCAGCCTCTACGGCGGGTTCCAGATTATCTATCATCCGGAGGCCTTTGACGGGCTACCGTGCACCACGTTTGTCGAAGCGCTGGTGGCCGAGGGCGTGCGTGCGCATGTGTGGGGCTGGCCTCTGGCGCATCTCCGCAAGATCTACACTGAGGGCTTCGATCTCTGGGGCGAAGGCCGCGGCCCCCTGAGCGGCGATTTCAAACTGTACAAGGCGGGCGACTATCCGATCGCCGAAGCGACGATGGGGCAAGCCATCACCATCCCCTCCTACATCGAGCCGCGAGACGACTTCGTCACCCAGATGATCGCCGGCTTTCAGAAAGTGGCGGAGAATTACAGACAGCTTATTGACTGACCCCCCACCACCTGTGTGCTGTTGCCATCATGCCGCAATGGAGGGGCCTGTCGCCGCATTGTGACCGCCCCGCGGGCACGATGCCAGGCTGGCCCAGTCATGTCATCTTGAGTTCGGTGGAGTCTGCGAAGGAAACTCCGTGCAGAATCTTCGCTTCCGCCCAGCTTCCAGCCCGCCTCGCATCCGGCCCCGGTTGCCATCCGCAGACCCCTGTAGTACAATCCTCATGATAGCAGACGCCGCCCAGAAAATGCGCACAGACGACATCCGCCTCACGTCGGGAGGAACGACAACATGAACAGATCACTGGTGATGTTGGCATTGGCAGCACTGCTGCTCGTATCGTTTGCGTCCCTGGTGGGATGCGCGAAAAAGCCGGCCGACAGCGG
>JAUWOG010000438.1 GCA_030612305.1 Armatimonadota bacterium
CATTCCGCCACCCATTCCGCCACCCATGCCGCCGCCGCCCATACCTGCACCCGTGCCCGGCCCGGCAGCGCCGCCGCCTCCGCCTCCGCCCACGCCGGTCTTCGACTGGCCGGTGGCGTCACCGACGGGTTGTGCCTCACCGCTGATGACCGCCTCGACTGCCTGCCGGACGGTCCCGCCGGCCGGGACCTGATAGACGGCCAGCCCGGCGGCGCTCAGCGCCCCGAAAGCATTTGGCCCGAAGTTAGCCGCCACCGCTGCATCGGCACCCGAATTGCCAATCATCTGTGCCGCTTGGATACCGGCTCCCGAGCCCGCCTGCGCAGCCGTGTTGTCCAGCGCCTCGAACTCCATTGTCTCGCTGTCAACGATGACGAAATACGCGCACCGCCCAAAACGTGGGTCCATCTGTACATCGAGATTGTCGCCACTTGCTGATACTGCGATCTTCATCAAAAATCTCCTCCTCTGTGTTATCACACTGTCCTGCGTTGGGACATCGCTCCGGCGCCACGTGGACGCCTTGTTGCTTCTTCGCCCGTAAGACCGTTTCGCGAGGGTCTCGCTCAAGTATGATGGCAGGTATTGTCGCCGCCGGCTTCGAGCTTGCCCCAGGCAATCGCCTCGATTATCTCATTGAGGCTGCCTGACACACCCGTCAGCGTCTGGATTCCGTATTCATCGAAAAACCCCTGCGCTCGCGGCCCCATGCCACCGGCGACAATTGCGTCCACGCCGAGGCCATTGAGCATCTTCGGCAACTCGCCGGGCTCGTGTCCGGGGTTCGGAATCGTCTCGCGCTCCGCAACTTCGCCCTCCGTGATTTCAACGATTTCATACCCTTCGCAGCGGCCAAAATGGGGGGCGACTGCATCTCCGTCTTTCGCGAGTGCTATCTTCATCAATTATCCTGCCTATTTGTGATTTGCACATAGATGTTCGTGAAGGGTGCCTGGGCCGGCTACAACTGATTGCAGAGCTGAGCGAAATATACCATGGCGCGGCCGCGCTGATCCACAACCACCGCCCAGCGCTTCAGGTGCTCCAGGCCGGCCGGCGTCACTTCGTAGAGGCGCCTGGCCGGGCCGCTGGCTCCCGGCGCCCAGCTTGAGATCACAAAGCCGTTCTGCTCCAGTGCCCGCAGCGTGCGGTAAATGACCGCTGCGTCAATATGGGCGTCGGTTATCGCGAAATGGGCGGCCTCTTCCATGAACTCGTAGCCGTAGTGCGCGCGGTCCGTCGCCAGCAGGTAGAGCAGCACCGGCTCGACGAGGCGGGAGAGATTGCTCGCTATGCCGGCAAACGGGTCACTGGCAGCGAATTGTTTGCGTGCTCTTCGCTTGCGCATCGCGAACTCCATATATGTACTTTGCATATAGTACCTATGTTTCCCCGCTTTGTCAAGACCCAAACATCGTTTTTTTCACTTTTTTTTCGTGCGAGAAAGCTGTCATAGGTCGCAGCATTGGGGTATCTGAGCGTGGCGAGCAAGTGAGGGGTCTATTTTGCCCGTAGCGCGATTGAGCGGTTTTCATGGGCTGGTTCCGGACCCATTTTCAGCCGATGCCCTATGGGTAAGGAAGCACTGGCACTGCGGTACTCGTGGGATCGGCGAGGCGATTTTGGGGCAATAAGACGGCTGTCCCGAGGGGTCACGGGCTGCCTGTACCAGAATGAGAATGTCGCGCATTGTGGCGGGAAGGCCTGTGGCTCAGGGGTTGGCGCTCCCCGGGGTGTTTGAGGGTGGAAGAGAGGGCGTTGCCCTTTAGACTCACAGGCAAGCCTCGTTGAGGCGTATGAGGGCCTGAGGGAGCGGGGCTGATGCCCTGTGCAGCCAGCCGATGCGCGGCTCGGAGACGCCTTGGACTCCAGTGGCGAGAGAAGAGATTCCGTTTCCGCAAATTGTTGCTATGAAGCGCATTTTCGGGTATAATAGAAATGCTGGAAACCCCAAGTGTGGGGGCGAATGGGCTCGACGTAGTGTAGAGCCAGGCAAGACAGCGAGCCGAGATCGCCGGGTCTCGTAAAACACGGCATAACCAAAACTGCCAATAACATGGCAATGGCTGCGTAATACCAGCAGCTTTGGCTACTACGAGTAGCCATGTCTGCCCCGACTCGTCGGCCAGCCGGGAAGCGGGCATAAAGATGGCCGAATACCTGCACAGACGAGGCTCCAACGGCTCTGCGGGGAAAAGCAAAAGCGAGCACGCCGCTGCCGGCCCCGTGTGCGAGGGCCGCCCCGGCTAAACACAATCGCACACTACGCTCGTAGAAGTCTGGTCGGTTCCACTGCGGACGCGGGTTCGATTCCCGCCGCCTCCACCATTTCCCCCCTCTCCTTTGCGCAGCGGCTTTCCGTGTGCGCGGACGACCTGCTCGCCATGCGGCGAGACCGCGCATCCCCTTGCATCCCTCGCATCATCTCCGCCTCTCTGCCTGCAGCGATTCGCTGAATGCCATCTGCGCACAAGGAGATACGCCGCACCTCGGCGAAGATGGCGTGGAAGGAAGGCGCGATCGCAATGACGCCGAAGCACCAAAGCGTCAAAGCGTCAAAGAACCGAAGCGCCGAAGAGCCGGTCCATGCGCGGGATCAGAGAAATGGGATTCGGATCGAATAGGTAGGCGGAGGGGTGGGAGATGTCCGACCGCAATATGCGCTTCAAGGATAAGGTCGCCATCATTACCGGAGCCGGTCGGGGCATGGGGGCCGCCTTCGCGCGTCTCTTCGCAGCCGAAGGCGCCGCAGTGACGGTCAGCGATGTGGACACCGCTGCGGCCCAACGCATCAGCGACGAGATCGCCGGCTCCGGCGCGCGCAGTATCGCAGTGAATTGCGATGTGGGCAAGCGCGAGCAGGTGCAGGCGATGGTTCAGCAGACCCTCGAGGCGTTTGGGACGGTCTCCATCCTTGTCAACAATGCCGGCATCCTCTATCGCACCCCCGTCGAGAGCATCTCTGAGGAAGAATGGAACCTCGTGATGTCGGTGAAGGTCAACGGCGTGGTGCTGTGCTCGCCGGCTGTGATTGCGCCGATGAAGGAGCAAGGCTGGGGGCGGATCGTGAACCTGTCGTCCTCGGCGGGGAAGACCGTGAGCACTCTCGGTGGCGTCCACTACACGGCCTCGAAGCACGCCGTGCTGGGGATCACGCGCGGCTTCGCAAGGGAGCTGGCTCCCTACGGCATCACCGCCAACGCGATTTGCCCCGGGCTCATCGCAACGGAGATGGTTCTCGATAATACGCCTGCCGACGAGTTGCGGGCCTGGGAGGAGTCCTTCCCGATCCAGCGGCTTGGCAGTCCGGAGGAGGCGGCGTGGCTGGGGGGGTTCCTGGCTTCCGACGAGGCCGCGTACATCACGGGTGCCGCCTTCGACCTCACCGGCGGCGACCTGATGGTCTGCGAGCCGATAGCTGGAGGGGGTGTGTGGGTGGCGGAGGCGGTGCGCCTTCGTACGCGAAAATATTGGGAATGAGGCATATCCGCACTACGTCCTATCCT
>JAUWOG010000450.1 GCA_030612305.1 Armatimonadota bacterium
ATCTGCATAACTACAGTGGAAGCTGAGAACGCTCAACAACGCGCGGCTTACTTCAGCGTATTGAGTATGCGCGCGATGGCCAACTCTCTGAGGTCGGCTTTGGCGGCGGCTTTTTGCGCTTTGTGGATGCGGGCCAGCGAGACCTTGTCCCGGTTCAGCCCGAGCGTGAGCACTATGGCCTCCGTCATGTCGGGCGACAGTTGCTCATCGAGCCTGCCGATGAACTGAGTCAGCGCCAGGTAATCCTCCGCGCCCAGCTTGTACTTCGCATCAATCTGCAGCGGCGGGTCCGGCAGCAGTCCCGAGTTGACGTACTCGACCACTCGACCGGCGATCTCCGCATCAGCTCCCGCCACGATCATCTGGTCGGACAGCCGCCCGATGCGAGAGTAGCTGGGCAGCTTGCTCACCGCTGTCAGACGCATCGGCTCGTCGGCCATGATGTCCTCCATGCTCACCTCGAAGAGCACAGTGTTGTCGTCTATCTGGGTCCCGTTGGTGCTGATTATCTTCCCGGGCATGTGCGCTGTCATGGTGAACTTGAACGATGACATCATGCCGGAGAACATCGCCTCGAGGGCTGCCGTGTCCACGTCGTCATCGCCCTGGGTGTCATCCTCTCCCTTTTCTCCCTCGTCATCTGCCGCTTTCTCGCCGGCGCTCGCCAGGTCCATTGCCAAGACATAGTGAGTGCTGAGGCGGTGAGTGATCTTCTGCCGCATCGCCGCAAGCTCGGCCTCGTCTCCGCCAACTTCCTCATCGCCGCCCACGCTGGAGGTGGCGCGGATGACTCTCATGCCGTCCTTGTCCTCGACCGTGACGTCGTCAGCCCATGACATGTCATCGGTGTCATCATCGTCCATCTGCTCGGCCAATTCGAGCGGGATGGCCATCTGCATCGCCATCTCCATGCCCAGGTCCGGCTTGAGCGTTACGTCCATGTCCACCTTGAAACAGCCCAGGGATGTCGCTACCAGCATCAGCAAGGCGAGTGTCACCAGCATCCTCATCTTCTTGGCATCGCGCACGGCCTTTCACCACCTTCATAAGTTGTTATCGCGTGCGGCTTTCACAGCGCTGCGCAGTGACGGCTCGATGCCGCCCTCGCATACTCACTTGCGCAGGTACAGGTACGCCACCGAGGTCGCGAACGCCCCGGTGAAGAGGAGCCCCACCAGCGCGCTACTGCCCCCGACTGCGGCGAGGATAATGCCCGCCAGCATCAGGGTGATGCCCGTTGCCGCCATTGCCCTGATGCCGGTGTCGGTGGCGCAACCGGCGAGGAAGTCGCCCGGCAAGGCCAGGCTGCGCCCGCAGTTCAGGCAGACCGATGCTCCCGCGTAGTTCTCGGTGTGACACTCCGGGCACACCTTCACGCCCGTCTCCCGATGTCTGATGAGCCGCTTGAACTGCTTCAGGCGCATCTCCATCTTGGTGTCGCTGCCGACTGTGGCAAGATACCTCTCGGCGTACTCGGCGGCCCGTTCGTAGTCCTCGCGGCGGCGGCAGATATCCGTCGCGCGTTCGTATGCCCACTCGTTGCTCGGATGCAGCTTCATTACCTGCTCGCAATCGGCGAGGTCCTCATTGTCCATCTGCGCCATCGAGCGGCGGTCAGCCGCCTGCTGTATGAACCGATAGCCCAGGCACAGCATCGCCAGCATCACCAGCAGCAGCCAGCCGACGGGAGTACCCCAGGAGGTCATGATGCCGACGATGAAGCCCACCAGCGCGCCCAGATAGACGATGGCCTCCACCGTCTCGATTGACTTGTCCACCAGCATCGAGAGCACACGATAGACCGGATAGGCGATCATCATCAGCGTGATCGCCATGACCATGACATTGAAATAGACCTCACCGACGCTGGCCGTCGGATCCATGCCTTCACTCCGCCGTTGGTAGTCCGTGCCTCTCAGCTTTCATATATGCTTGCCCCGCGCCGCTTCAGTGTCGCGCGCAGTTCGTCGGTGTCAACGCTTCTGATGTCGCAAGCGTCGCGCACACAGATGGCGGCCGCCACGCCCGCCGCTTCACCATTGCAGGCCGCAATCGGCATGACGCGGTGGGAGGAATGTGCGGCATGGTCGGAGCTGATCGGGCGGCCCGCGATCAGCATATTGTCCAAGTCCCTCGGGCACAGGCACCGGTACGGGATGTCGTAGGCATCTCCGGGCGGCACGCGCTTGATGACCGTACCGGTGCCCGCCGGGTTGTGGATGTCAATGGGGTATGAACCCCGCGCGATCCCGTCGGGGAACTTGCGTGCGGTGAGGACATCGTCCTCGGTGAGTGCGTAGTCGCCGATGATCCGCCGCGACTCGCGCACACCTGTCTGCGGCGCGATCTCGGAGACGTAGGCATTCTCAAAGCCGGCCACCTTCGCACAGAGGAAGGCGGCCGTCTGCTCGACTTGCCGCCGCGCGATGAACTCCACCTCAGTCATCGAAGCCGCATCGGTGGCATCATGCTTTACGATGCGCGTCGTGTTGAAGTGGATTTCGCCCTTCCGGGGCGTGTAGAAGAGCAACACGTTCTCGCGGGGATTATCAATGTCGCCGGCAGCCTTTGCCTCGTCATACAGTTCGTTGATGGCGTTGCGCGAGGGCATTGCATCCTCATCCACGCCGACCATCCGGAAGCACAGTGTCATCGGCTGGCTGAAGCCATCTTCGGGTCGCCCTTTCTCGAACTCCGCGCCCGCCCGTGCGGCCAGGTCGCCGTCACCGGAAGCGTCCACGAACACCGCGGCTCGCACCGTCTCCAGTCCCGACTTGCCGGCGATTACACCCATCCGCACGGTGCTCTCATCGGCCACGGCATCCACGAGGAATGAGTGCAACTGCAGCCTCACGCCCGCCTTCTGCACCATCGCATCGCAGGCAAAACGCATGATGCGGGGGTCAAAGGCGTTTCGTGCCTTCGGTCGCTCACTCCAGCCGCCCTTGGCCTGGAGCTCCTCAATGAGGCGCTGGAAAAGCCCGACATTGATCTGCTCCTCGACGGCGAAATAAGACATGAACGGGTTGACGAGGCCCGCGGTGGCCATGCCGCCGAGGAAGCCGTACCGTTCGATGAGGAAAACCTCCGCGCCCTCCTCGGCAGCGGCAACCGCTGCACATAAGCCGCCCGGACCGCCGCCGATAACCACTACGTCAGCTTCCCCGGCGAGCGGCAGTGCTTCGTACGCTTCTCTCATCATGAGCTTTGGTTCCTTCCCACAGGATGCTGCTGCCTCTATAGTTCGCACTCCATGGGCCATTCTCCTCCCGACGCTTCGCATCCGGCACTGAAGCCGAAGCCCGACGCATAGAGGTAACCCGCCGCCGACAGGGAATACAGGCGTAACACACCATGGCTGCAGGCGACCCTTGCCTGCCAAGGAGGATTGTAGGATGAAAGTCGGACTCAGTGCGATCATT
>JAUWOG010000405.1 GCA_030612305.1 Armatimonadota bacterium
CTGGGGTCACTGACCCCAGCGGGGGGTGGGGCAGAGCCCCACGGTATTGCCTTTGCCATTACTGATTCACGTTGCCTTTCGCCTTCCGCCTTTGCCTTTCGCCTTTGCCTTTTGCCCTTTGCCCCCTACTTCGTTGCCGCCTTGTTCGCCAGCGCCCTGGTCATTTCCACCACCCTCTTCACCATGATGTCGGCGGCTGTCGGGTGATACCAGTTATTGGCCTCATATCCGCCCTCTTCACACCCCTGCGCATCGGTCAGATACCCGCCGCCCCAGTGTCCGTAGCCATTGGGCCAGACCTTCAGGCCTGCCAGTTCCGTCTTGATCCGCAGGCCGATATCCACACATATCTCCGACCGCATCCCGATGATGTACACGTCCCCGATCCGCAGCACCTGCACCGCATTCGGATGGAAAGTCGTATGCGGGTCCTTCCTGTCCGGCAGGAACAGGTCGTCAAAGAGCCCGGCGATGTGCGTCCCGAGTGGTTCCGGCGGCACACAAGTCGCCGTCACGACTGCCCGGCCCAGCGCGTGCCCCATCTCGGCGACGATCTCGACCGGCTCCAGCAGCACATGACGGAAGCGCCCTTCAGCCTTGGTCGGATCCCCGAGCGGCTGCTTGATATTGGTGTAGCGGGTCTTGAGGTCGCCCCCACACCCCTGCAGGAAGATCGGCAGGCAATCCGGATACGCCGCCACGATCCAGTCCTTGGCAAAGCCCGGATAATCCGGCCCGATCAGATACCCGCCCATTGTCGTCGGATGGGCCGCATAGCCGAACACTATCGCCTTGACCTTTCCCTCCGGCGTCACTGCCCGCAGTATCGGCACATCTGTATCAATCGGCTTCCTCGGCTCAGGCGCAAACGCAACCACTTTCCCCTCCGCATCCAGTTGCCGGCGGTTGATTGCTATCGTGCAGGACCCGACTGTGTAATCCAGCTTCGCCTCCTGCAGGTCGGCCACGGCCGTCTCGATGAGGCTGAGCACTCGCGGCTCAAATATCTTCTCTACGTACTCCGCATTCCGCGTCGTATGGATATTCGGCCCACAGTGGGTGTGCGAGACATTGATCAGCAAGTGGTGGGGCGGGATACCGAGCTCCTCACCGATCTCACGCAGCCGGTCGAAGTAGCTCTTGGGCAGCCTGCAGACATTGACTCCCACAATAGCGGCTCGCGTCTGGCCATTGTCGAAGACGATACACGACGCGGTTATCTCCTTATAGACACCTTCCGAGGGCTTCTTATCACGTCCGGAGAAGCCCCGCATATAGACTGAGGTTTCAGGCGTAATATCCACGACCGCGATGCCCACTTTCAGCGGCCCGGGCTCCCCCTGGCCGTAGCCCGTCGCAACACTCAGACACAGCGCCAGCCCCACCGCCGTCAGCGCCATCAGATGTCTCCGCATGGACTTCGCCACTCCCTTCGAGACCTGGTACTATTGCCCGAGTGACCTGGTATCATTGCTCCCATGGGTACTTCCGCATCGGCGCGACTTCAACCTGCCCATATCTCCCAGCGCGACCGACAGCCACTCCCTCCGGACAGAGCAGTTCACTCACCGCTCGAAAGATGCTATAGTGCGTCCGGGAAGCCGCGACACCCCGCTTCATGCTGATAACCCGAGGATGCCCACGAATCCATGAAGATCACCAGTGACTGGCACATTCACTCGCGCAATTCCTGCGACAGCGCCTGCATGAGAATGGATGGCCTGGTACGAGAGGCCCGCGAGCGCGGGATATTGGACTACGGGGTGACCGACCACGTGCACACACGCTACAACCTGCCGGACATGCTCGCCTCACGCCGGGAGTTCCTCAATGCCGACCCGCCTCCGCGCTTCCATTTCGGCATCGAGGTGAGCTGCGTCTCCCGCTGGGAGCTCGAGGAACTCGCGCGCGGCGAGTACGAGAAGCCGGTGTACGGATTGCGCCAGGGCGGCCCTCCGGCTGCCGAGCCGGCCATTGCCATCACCAGCGAGGACATCAACCGCCTCGGCATCGAGTACGTCATCGGCGGCGCCCACTGGCCCCTGTACGTCCCCTTCGAGCCCGAGGCCGTCATCCGCGACTACCATCGCCAGAACATGTTTCTTGCCACCCACCCGCTGGTGGACATCATCGCCCACCCGTGGTGGTGGATGGGGCACTGGCAGGACGACGACGGCCGCTACACTACTTACCCCTGGCTCGACGACTTCTCCCGCATCCCCGGCTCGATGCACGACGAGTTCGCGGCGGCGGTACTTCAGCACAAAAAGCTCGTCGAGATCAACCTTGATGCCTGCCTGCTCAACGAGACCTACCCGCCGACCTTCGCCCCGCAATACCTCGAATACCTGGCGGCGCTAGAGAAGCGCGGCGTCACCCTCAGCCTCGGCTCCGATTGCCACACCGAGCATTACGGCACAGACTTCGACACCGCGGCCGAGATGCTGGAGTCCATCGCCATTTCTGACGAGTGTCTCTGGCGCCTCCCACCGCGCCCCGAGACCGACAGCCCGACCTAGAGCCCTCCGGTTCAGCCGCTCCCCTGCTCTTCCATCAGCCTGCTTACTATAGACGAGACGAACTGCACGCAGTCGCTGCCTTTATCCGCATAGAGCACATCGTACTTGCTCATCCGAGCTATCTCCGCGGTGCTGGTGGCGATACCGGTGACCATGATTACCGGCGTATCCTCCCACAGCGGATTGGCTTTGAGCGCTTCCAGTACTCGCCAGCCGTCAATCCTCGGCATGGCGACATCCAGGAGCATGACCCCGAACGACTGCTCCTTCACTGAGGCCTCGCACAGTGCTTCCAGCGCCTCCTGACCGTTTGCCGCCTGCGCGACCTCTACACCGAGTTGCTCCAGCCGCAGAGCCATCAGCTCTCGCAGGTCGCGGTCGTCATCTACGACCAGCACTCTAAACATACTCATTTCCCCTTCTGGATTGGCCACGGTCACCTGCAACGGAGCAGTCAAATGCCACACCCAATCGGCTAACTCCTTCACATCACGGGCAACCGACACAGAAACTCTGCATTTGCCCCCCTCCAGTTTCCCACATGCCACCACCATGAATCAATAGGCGCTGAGGCACTGTTGAGATACACTTGAGCGCGCGTAGAGCATCCTCACACACATGAATTGCCCGGCTGGAGCCGCCAATTCCCGCTCGCCGCCTCCCTGTAGCGCATGTCATCATAATAGGGATTATGTTAACAGCAGCCTCCTGTAGGCCGTGGAGTTTGCCGCAGGCAAATTCCACGCGCTACAGGTGAGGCTTTGGGCCGCTTCTGTGTCTCGCGCCGCGCCCTTCTCCAGCCTCCTGTAGGCCGAGCTTCCAGCGCGGCTCCGCTCAAAACAAATGCCGGAGACATACTGCTGTCTCCGGCATCCGTAGTGCTGCCACGTCTCTGCTGCGCCTAGCGCCCCGGCGTCAGCTTGATGTCCCGGATCTTCTGGTTGTTCTGCAGATTTCGCAACTCCACGTTCAACTGCCCTACCGCCAGGTTGTTCCAGTTCGCCGGCTGCAGCATCCCCTTGGTGTTCGCCGTCAGCTCGATACCCGCGAACGTTCCCTGCATGATCTGCCCACGGGAGAAGGTGCTGAGCTGCAAGTTGAACTGCAACGGGCCGCTGGACTGCACCTCCAGCGCGTTCCCATCCGGCCCCGAAGCCAGAGCCAGTTGCTGGGG
>JAUWOG010000671.1 GCA_030612305.1 Armatimonadota bacterium
GAGCGGCTCTGAGAAGCTCGCCGAGGCGCTTGCAGTTGCGACAATCATTCTGCACGGGTTTGTTATCAGGGCACATGTACACATTTTCTTGATTTCCCTGCAGACACCTGCTTGAAAATAAAAAAGACGCTAAACAGATACACTCCGCAGGAGTGGGTCGGCGCCGGAGAATCCGGCCCACATCCTTTGCCTTTGCCGTTCGCCTTTCGGAGGCACCGCCTCCGCTTCACTTCCTCCAATACCATCACGATTCTAGATGCTGCCCTCACTACTGCCCTTCTGCGCGACCAGCCGGGTATCACTCCGGCCCGGCAGCGCGCTCAGAACCCCCGGCCCGCCGGGGCTGAGACCCCTCCTGCGCTTCCCAGTCCTCGCAGACGTCTCTTTCGCCTCGCGGCCTGTCAGCGTGCCGGCACCAGTAGAGCAGTTGCAGCTGCACGCAGCCCATGGGCGTTGAGTGCCTGCAATTCGAGCAGTTCTTCATCATGGCACCGGGCGATGGCTCGCCGCATTCGCATATTGGCAGCAGTTGAAGAGCATACTCACGCCACGAAAACCTCGTCAAACTCCAGAATCGTCTGCAGCACTTCGGGCCGCATGACCTGCTCGGCTATCTCAGCCTTGTCCTGAATCGCCTGGCGGATCTCGGTCCCGGAGAACGAGATGTACTGGTCCTGGTGGTCGCACATGCGGTCACTCGACACGTTGTTGCACTTGGTGCAGTAGCCGAAGTCGCCGGCGATGCTGAACGGCTGTATCGCAATGTCCGGGAAATCCCGGAAGATGTCTATGGCGTCTTCCTCGCCATAGTAGGGTTTGCCATCGGGGTCGCTTACACCTGCGTGATCCCGGCCGATGATAATGCCGGTACAGCCGTAGTTCTTGCGCATGATGGCGTGGAGAATGGCTTCCTTGGGGCCGCCCTAGCGCATCTCAGTGGGCAGAATATTGAGGAATACGTGGTCCCGGGCGTAGTAGTTCTCGACCAGCGTATGGTAGGCGGCGATGATGACCTCGTCGCGGAAGTCGCCGGGTTTCTTCTTCCCGATGATAGGCTGGATGAAGAGCCCGTCGGTGAAGCCGAGCACGGATTTCTGCAGGAACTCATGCCCGATATGGGGGACATTGCGGGGCTGGAAGGCGACGATGGTCTCCCAGCCCTTGTCCTCAAATACCTCCCGGGTCTCGGCCGGAAAGAGGTTGACATCCGCGAAGGGGCCGCGGTCATTGTCAATCAGATGGATATCGCCGCCAACGAGCCAGTCGCCCCGGGCATACATCCCTCCGACGCCGGGATGCCTCTCGTCATTGGTGCCGAAGAACGCCTTCGTTGCGGCGTCCTTGTCCCAGCTATAGACCTCGTCCACCGCGAGTATGGCCATCGCATCTTGTTCACCTTCGCGACAGAGGGCGATCTCCTGGCCGGACATGACGCTGTCTTTCTCCGGCACGTCGAAGACAATCGGTATCGTCCAGACGGTGCCGTCAACTGTGTGGTCGCCGGCGACGATGCTCTCGAAGTCATCCCTGCCGACGAAGCCGGTCATGGGGCTGAAGACGCCGCGTGCGATGTTCTGAATGTCACCTGCAAGCACATCCGAGACGACAATCTCAGGCAATGTCCTGGCGCGCGCCACAGCATCGGCAAGCTCATCGCCGGTAAGCATCTGGTTGACTAGTGTTCCGCCATGCGGTGCAATCATGAGGCTGGCTCTCCTGCCGTAGTTGGCGGGACATGCCCCCCGCCGAGTAGTCCTATGATACTCCTATAAGAGTGTCACCCACCTTACCATACCCCGCGACGCATGTCAACTCTCGTGCAGGTGGGAAGCATCTGGAATCGTGATGATATCACTCGCTGCCCATTGGCGCACAGCCGTTTGCCGTCATGCCGTTGCCTTCCCTTCTATCGTCAGGTGGCTCGGCCTGAGCTTGCTGCCGTGCAGCAAGCTCAGGTGCGAATGGCGAACGGTGAGCGTTCGCCATTCGCAGCTTCATCCGGAAGCTCTGCTTCCGCCCCCGACTCCGTTCGCCTTTGTCCTATGCCTTTTGGAGGACAGGCATCCTTGCCTGTCAATGCCGTTAATCAATGCCG
>JAUWOG010000298.1 GCA_030612305.1 Armatimonadota bacterium
GCGCTGGAGCGGATGCAGCAAATCATCGCCGACCGGCCGGTGTCAGCGGAGGCGGCGAACGGTGTTATCGAGGTACTGGGGCAGATGGATTTGCAGGCGGCCTACAAGCGCGCGATGATCGGCGAGTTGGCATACGGCGCGTCGTTTTTCGAACAAGTGCGCAACCAGCCCGCGGCGGTTTTTGAGATGCTGGAAGGGAAATTTGACGAGCAGCAGCGCAATGCGGTCGTTGCCCGGTACAGCGGTGCCCAGGGACAGGAGCGACTTGACCTTGATGAACTGACGTATCTGCGTGCGATGAGACAATCGGTCGAGGCAAGTGCATTGCGGAGTCGTGAGGCGGCCAGAGCGGGGGCAGACATCGAGGCACCGATCCAGGCCGGGGGGATATTAGTGCGCGGGTTGATGCCGGCACTGGGCTTGATGGCGGAGAAGAGAGACGCCGCCCAGGCGCGCCTTGACATCGCCCGCATCGCGCTGGCCCTCAAGGCTCACAAGGCCGCCCACGGCAGCTATCCGGAGTCCCTTGAGGACCTGCAGAAGACCCTCGACTGGCAGCTTCCGAAGGACGTCCTGACCGGCTGGGAATTCGCGTACAACCGGGTGGACGAGGGGTTCATTCTGTACAGCCTGAGTGAACTGGCAGATGCACGCGGCGTGCGCACGGTCGCATGGCGAGCCGCCGAGTAGCCCTTGCCTTTGCCGTTGCCTTTGCCGTTGCCCTACCCGATGATCCAGAGCCGTGCTGTGCCGCTGAGGCCTGCCTGGTGGTTGCTTTTGGCGTAGAGGTTCGCGAGTGTGCCGGCGACTTCGACTACTATCTCATTCTCCCCGGGCTGGAGGTGGGGGGTAATATCAGCTTCAAAGGGTTCCCAGAGCCGCACACTGACCTCGTGGCCGTTGACGATTATGCGGGCGCAGTCGCGTATGGTGCCGGGGGCCAGGAGGAGGCGCTTGGTACCGTCGAGGAGTTCCGCTGGTATCTCGACGCGCTTCGTATGGATTCCGATGCCTGCCAGGTGCGGGTAGCCGTGCTCCGAGTAGTACCCGCTGACTTCTCGCGGCGCGCGTGTGAGGACCCCGCTGAAGTCGGCGAATTCCCCGACCAGGTACAGCGGGTAGCTGATTGCCTGGAGCGGCTCGAGGAGGCACAGCATGACTATCTGCAGCTCATTATGTCCGGGCCGGATCAGCTCGCTGATATCCGTCGCTGCGAAGTACTTGTCTTGCCACTCGGAGGGATGCAGCGGTGGTGCTTGCTTGCCGTTGACATAGATTTCGAGGTTCCGCTTGCCGCTGAGGAACCCGACATGCGCCGGCAGCCACTGCGCCAGTTCATCCAGCACGAGTTCCACATGCCCGAGTTTCCCCTCGACCTCGAAGCTGGTGACATAGCTATTGGCGCGCCCCGGCGTATCGTGGAGGCCGAACTTCTCGCCGGCGGCCAGGTCATGCGCTGTCAGTTGCCAGCGGTCCAGGATCGCCACATTCCCGTCCGGCGCTGCGAATTTCCACGTCCGCCCCAGGTCAATATCCCCCAGAATCTCGGCCTCGACGGTCCCCTCGACAGCCAGGCTCTCGGCTGAGGCCCCCGTGTCAAGGACATAGACCCGCACCTCACCCGGCTCAAGCTCGACCTGCCAGGTGGTCCGCTGCTCCTTGCTGACCGCTTCCACTGGCCGCATCCTGCCGGTCTCCAGGCCCCATTCCTCCAGCGCCCCGCTGAGACCCACTGTCACGAATGCCTTCTGCCTCTGCGTCCCCCGGTTGAACATCAGGTAGCTGTGCATGTCCCCTGTCCGCCGGTGGCAGCAGACTATCTCCTCATGTCCGCCTTGCTCGGTCGCCTCGAAGCTCACATCCGCGCCGACTAGCTCACCGATTCTCTCCGCCAGCCATTCCCGTGTCGGGTTCGGCTCCGCGCAGAACACCGCCTTCCCGCCGTTCTCATTGCTCGCCTCGAGTTCATCGCCGCCTGCGCTCCCGAAGATATCCGTCATCGCCCCTTGCAGTTGCCCGTCCTGCGAGAGCTCCAGCGCCTTCTGCGGCAGCTCTCCGAGGACCAGCAGCTTCCCGCCGGCCTCGTAGAAGTCCCTCAGCTTCTCCCCGGCCGCCGCCGACATCACCCGGCTCCCCGGCACCACTACCAGCCCGTATTCCTCCTCCGAATCTGCAAACGTGAGCTTCTCCCCGCTGACGGCCGCCGCGCTCAACTGCCCGTCACGCGCGTAGTCGTAGTCGCAATGGACGCGCAGAAGTTCATCCGACACCATATCGAAAAGCCTCGCACACAGCGGCTCCTCCACGAGCCTCCCCTGCGCCCACGAGTCCACCTGCATCGTCTCCGTCGGCATCATCACCAGCGCGTCACAGACATGCCGCCCGCTGCTCTGCAGCACACATAATCGCGCCGCGTAGTCCGCAAAATGCCGGTACCACGGCCAGTAGGCGTTGTGATAGGACAGCGTCGGCGGCCAGTCGCTCTTCCGGTGCCCGGCGAACGAGTAGTAGAACGCATGGGGAATCAGCATATTGCAGCCCAGCGCGCAGATGAAATTCAGGTCCGCCCGCTGTTCCGCCAGTGTGCTCTGATGCCCGCTGCCCCCGAGCGCCTCACACATCACCCGCTGCTTGCCGCCGATATGCGCCGCCGAAGACGCGCACTTCGCCGCCAGAATCCGCCCCTTGTGCACCCCGTGCGTCAGGTAGTCAAACCCCGGCCGGTCGAACTGCGCAAGCACCGCCGCCTGATCCCCTTGCGTCCGTATCTGCCGCCACAGCGGGTCCTCCAGCGTATGACCGATATACTCCAGGCCCCGCTGCCGGCACCAGTTCCCGAGCTGCCCGTGATAGTGCTGCACATACCACGTCGCAATCGCGTGATAGTAATCGCTGCGCACCTTCTGCGTCTCCGCGCCTATCTCATGGAGCAGGTGCAGCAGCTTGGGTCGCAGGTCATAGCCCATCAGCGTCTCGAAATCCTCGACCATGTTCCGCGTCCAGGCGAGTGTCACGCCCGGCAATCGCCGCCCCGGGTCCTCCACATCTCCCTGCATCGGCGCCGTGCTCACGAAAGCGTCATGTATCATCAGCCCCGGCTCATCAGTGAACACGCCCTTGATCGTCTCCCCGAACTCCTCCTTCAGCCGCATGTACGGCTCGTAGGCCAGCCCGCGAAACGCCCGCACTGCCTCATCATTCATCGTGTCCAGGTACGAGCCGTCGAAGAACGTGACCTTATCCGCCACCGGGAATTCCCAGAAGACCGCTACCAGCCATTCCCCGGCCGGAGCTTCCCAGCGAAACCGCCCTCCCTCATAGCACTCCGTGACCTCCCGCACCTTCCCCAGGAGTTCCGGCCCCTCCTCTGCCTCCGCCGATGCGGGCGTTATCCTCACCGCCTGGATGCAGACGAGCTCCCCGCCGTAGTCCGGCAGGCGCACCTGGTACGTCACTCCGCCGCTGACGTGAATGTTCTGCACCCGCAGATACCGCATTTTGTACTCCGGGTGCGCGCGCGTCAGTTCCCCCCCATGCGTCCCGGACGGCCAGTTATTCTCATCGTACAGCCACGCCTCCATCCCCTGCGCTTTCAGTTCATCCACGCACACTTCGATGGCTTGCATCCATTCCTCTGACATATACTCAGTCAGCAGCCCGTGCCGCGCGTGCAGCACTACGCCACCGATGCCTTTATCGCTCATCTCCCGGATTTGCCGCCGCAGTTCCTCTTCATCCAGCCTATGGTTGAGGAACCAAAACGGCTGCATCCGAAAGCTGTTGCCAGGCTCTGCAAACTGTTCCCGCAACTCCGCCATCTCTCCCTCCCTCCTCCCCGCAAGGCGGTTGGTGGGTTGCTGCTTCAGGGCCACTACGAGCAAGGGTAAGTATAACTAATGCTGCGCGGCTTTGCTATCCCTACGTCACGATTCCGGCCAGATGCAGCATCTTGGAGAGGAGGACATATAGCACACCGAAGCTCAAGTTTCGCTCAAATTTTCTCATTCCCCCTTGACAGGCCGAATCAATTCTGTCTAGTATTCCGCTATTCGGCAGCAGCGGGCCCACTGTGGACCGAGAGACCGTGCACAGAGAGGCGAACATGTTTGGTGCCCCATTGACTGCCATAGAACACCAAGCTGAATTCTGTGTTCATGGCGTTACGCGCGGTGAAGGGCTTCTCTCGAGGCCTCTGTGTTTCCCCCCTCGTCCCCCCTAGTTCTCTCCTCAGTTTTTGCGCCCGGTTTCTGAGGGACGACGTGGCAAGCCTGAGGAAACGAGACACGGGCTTCCTTGGCTGTTGGCGGGCAAGCTGTGACGTTGAGCTTCTGAGCAGCTTGAGTATCTGAAGGAGAGGACCGATGATACAGATGACGTCACCTAGCCGGGAAGAAAATGCGCGACACCTCGGGGGGGGGTGAGGATGCAGGTTATATCGTTCGATGAGCAAGCGACTGACCGGGGTTACACGGTATCACCGGAGCAGGAGGACTGGATCAGACGCGCAG
>JAUWOG010000409.1 GCA_030612305.1 Armatimonadota bacterium
CGGCGAGACCGAGATTCGCGACGACCAGCGCGTGACCGAAAGCGCAGGTCATCCTACCGTGGCTGACACGCCGCAGCTGGTCGTCAGGCCCAGACACGATGACACGGCCGCCGAGCTGGTGGCAAAGCCGCGCACTGCCCCCAGTCGCACGGGGGCCCCGACCGGCAGGACTACGACGCCCGCAGGCACACTCGGAAGTGACACGCACATCCTCCCACCGCCGGAGCCGGTGAGCAAGCCCGACGATGGGACCCGCGTCGCGCCGGCAACAAAGCCCCCGGTGAAGCCTCAGTACGATCCTGAGACCGTCCTCCCGATAACAAAGCCCGCTATTGGCCCTGCGCAGACCGCACTCCAGCGCGTCCGCACGGCCTACCTCGAACTGGATGCGCCGCCGGAGTACGGGATTGATGTAGTTGATGGCAAGTGGCTGGTGCGGCCGAGCGGGAGAGAAGGCGAGCGGACGGGCCTGCTCGTATGGCCGCTGGTTCGCTATGACCGTAGCAATAGTGCCCCGCAGGTAGCGCGCGCGGCGCTGCAGCACTGGCCGGTCTCGGCAAACCAGTACTTCGAATTCCGCATGCAGGCGGATGGCAAGAGCGCGGTCTTCTTCGGCAACGGTACGACGGCGTCGGGGTCAGTTCGCCTCCTGGGAAGTATCACGATGCGGGGCAATGTTGCGCTGCTGAGTGCGCTGTACGTGGCACCTGACAGCGCGGCCGCTGACTGGCCGGTACTCGTGCGAATGTTGGCCTCCGTCGAGGTATCTGCGCTCCCGATTAGGGCTCCGCTGCAGGCCCCGTCGTCGTATGAGTGGGAAATGCCCGGCTATCCCGGCTTGACGATGCCGATACCTGAGGGTTGGCTGGTGCGCGGACAGCTCAGCAATGAGGGCGGGCGGTGGGCGTTGTGTGGTGAGGCGGCCACCCGCGGCTCGCAGAGGTACTATATGTCATGGCAACAGCCTCTGAAGCCGCTCTTTCGCGAGTTGACGCCCATCCTGGAAGGGACAGGGCTGAAGACGCTGGACCGCTACAGCAGTCAACCCGATGGGCAGACGTATGTGCTTCTGTCGAGAACGGAGCCGGGGGAGTTCGTCGAGGAATATTGGAACAACAAGACGCGCGTGCCCATTCATGGTGTTGAGGTGATCCGGCAGCAGGAGTGTGGGATGCTGACAGGTCTGCTCGATGGCGATGACGGTGACGGGCTGCAGATGGTGGCGACAGGGGAGTCGGTGGTAGGAGCGAGACACAACCATTACCTCGTCGCTGTCGGCGATGCGGAGCAAGGTGGGCAGCACACGTGGCAGGCGGCCGTACTGGAGGCAAGCGGGCCGGCGGAGTATCCTGACCACGCGGTGGCTGCCCTCCGGAACATGGTTCAGGGCGCGACGGTGCCGGCGGGCCAGGAAGCGGACGATGCGGCGCTGCGAGTGATGATACAGCGGGCGAAAGAGGCGGTGACGCTGCTGCCGTCCGTAGTAAGCGACAGGATGCGCGGCATCGAGTCGGCTCTGAACCTGCTGAGTGACGATGAGACGGAGAGATGGCGGCCGCCACCGTCGAGCGGGCAGATATGGAAACAGGTGACGGCTCCCGGCCTCAAGGCGACCGAGGCCGAGGACATCCTGCCCGAGATCGCGAAGCTGCGGCAGTGAGCCGCGACCGAAGACGCAAGCTCTGCCGTCCCGCATGAGGCCTGGAAGCGAAGGGAAGTGAGCAATTTGGCGAAGAAGCTTGTGACATGTGAGCACTGCGGCGGCAACAAGACGTGTACTAAGAGTGGCGGGCGAAGCTGCAAGGCATGCCTGAAGGCTGCCGGCAAGAGCATCCGCCAGTGGGCCACAGTCAGATGCTCGTACTGTGGCGGGATCGGCAGCGTGTGGGTGGAGGTGGAAGAAGAGGGCGAGGAGGAGCAGGAAGCGGAGAAACAGGACACCGCCACCGAGGCTGATGAGGCATCTGAGGCGGATGAATCAGAGACATAGCAATAAGCAACATCACGACAGCCAATCTGTCATAAGGTCTTGACTACAGGCACATAAAGTGTTACCTTCTGTAGTCAACGGTGTAGCCATCTATGGCAAGCACCGTCATATTCGGTAGTCCCATGTGCCAATTCCGGCCCGGAAGGGAGGGTCTCCTCGGCCAGGTATGTGGAGTGCGGCTTCCGAAAACGGAGTGAAGCGAATCGCAGCAACGCCCTGCAGAGGAAACATAGGACACTCTGCACCAAGGGCTTTTTCACACTACAGCGCTCGCTCCGAGGGAAGTGGCCTCCAAGCCACCTAGTAGGTCTGGAGGCGACACCTTTAGTGCACAACACCCAAGGAGGACATAAGTGATGAAAAAGTTGCTAATAGTACTAGCTGTAGTTGCGCTGGCGGTCCCGTGCTTTGCACAGGCAAACCCGGCGCAGACAGTTCCCTTCGACCACTGGGCCTATGACGCGGTCCAGGAACTGGTTGACCAGGGAATTATCATCGGCTATCCCGATGGCACGTTCAAGGGCGATCGGGCGATGACGCGTTACGAGTTCGCAATTGCCATCTCCCGTCTCCTGGATGCTCTTCCAGGTGCCGGTAAGGACGGGGCCGCCGGCAAGGACGGTGTCGCCGGTGCAAAGGGCGACACTGGCCCGCAGGGCACGGCGGGTGACGCCGGCACGGCCGGTGCCGCTGGCGTGGCCGGCAAGGACGCGACAGTTGACGAAGCCTTAATCGCGACCCTTGTCAAGAAACTCCTCGACGAGTTCAAGGATGACCTCGCCGACCTGCGCCAGGACGTTGACTACCTGCAGGACGACGTGTACGACCTGACCGACCGCGTAACCTACATCGAAGAGGCCATGAAGGGCCCGAAGGCCTTCGGTTGGTTGGATTACCGCATCGGCATGATCGGCGACCTCGACTTCGACCACGACTATGACAATCTGACCGCAGCAGTCGGCATTACCGGTCAGATCACGGACGAAGTCGCCGGCACCATCAAGCTGATGGTGCGTGACAGTTGCGACATGGACGGCCAAGATGCTAACACTGACGATGATGTTGATGGTATTGGGGCCGAGACGGTGTGGCTGGACGAGGCCTACATCACGTACGCTCGGGACGCCTTCCCGCGCGGCACGCACACGCTCGGTCGTCAGTACGTGCGCTTCGGCAACGGGATCCTCGTTGACAACCAGCGCAAGAGCCTGCAGGGCTGGCGCTGCCAGACCCCTGATCTCTTCGGCACGAGGTTGGATCTCGATCTCTTCGCCGGGGCTGCAACGTACGACTGGTTGAATAAGGATGTCCCCGTGAAATGGGCCAAGGGCGAGAGCGACTATATGCCATCTGACGGCTACCTGGCCACGCGCCTCAACTACGACACCAGCCGAGGCGACTTCGGGGTCAACTACCTCGCCACTGGCTATGGCGGAGAGCAAGGCTGGAGCCTGGATTACACCGGGTCCGTCTTCGGCCACGCTATTGCCGTTGACTACGGTCGGATGACGCAGAACGACCAAGGAGAGGACTTCATGAGGGGCATCCCGGCGGTCGCCTACGACCCCGATGCCTGGATGATTGACCTCGAGTTGCTGAAGGGCCGCAGTTGGGCTCTCAACGGCTTCTACTCGACAGCAGAACTCGCCTACAACCCCCCGTACTCAGTGATGAATCCGTACTTCGAGTGG
>JAUWOG010000308.1 GCA_030612305.1 Armatimonadota bacterium
CTCTCCGTCCATTTCGTAAAGCTCCGCCCGCATTTCGGCGATGCGCTGCATCACGGCCTCGGTGGCGGCGAGCACTGCCGCCTTCCTTCCCCCTGCACCCTCAGGGCTTCTCACATGAATCGGCTCGCCGAATCTGACGGCCACCTTGCCGCGGTGCGGATACCAGGCTCCACGGGGCAGCACCTGTTCAGTGCCCTTCAGCGCGCAGGGGACGATGCCAACGCCCGCGAGTTGTGCAATGAAGGCCGCTCCCGGAAGGCCCTCCTGCACCGAACCGTCGGGACTGCGCTCGCCGCCCGGGAACATCGTCACTAACTCGCCTGCCTGGAGCAGTCTCACTGCGTACCGCATCGCCGTCCGGTCGGCGCTGTCCCGCTCCACCGGAAATGCGTAGTTCTTCCTGATGAACCATCCGAAGAGCGGAATCTCGAAAAGCTCGCGCTTGGCGACGAGGTAAGTCCGGCGAGGCAAGGCAGAGGCCACCACCGGCGGATCAAGGTAGGAAACGTGATTCGCGGCGATGAGCGCCCCACCCTCGGGCACGTTCTCCCGCCCATACACCTTGAAGCCCCCGCACAGGCGCGACAGGCCCGACGCCGTCAGGCACACCAGCCGCTGATGCGGCCAGGTCCAGCTTCTCACCGGCTCGGGTTCCTTACGCACTCGTCTCAGCTTCCTCTTCCGCGGCGATGCGACAGACCTGCTCGATGACCTCAGCAAGCCCGATCCCGTCGGACACTATCTCAATGGCATCATCGGCTTTCCGCAGCGGCGCTACATCGCGGGAACTGTCACGCCGGTCGCGCTCGATCTGATTGGCGAGGACCTCCTCGAAGGTAACATCCGGGTGCTTCTCGCGGAGTTGCAGCAGCCGTCGCCGCGCCCGCTCTTCGGCTGATGCCGTCAGGAACACCTTCACCTCCGCGTCGGGCAGGACAACCGTGCCTATGTCGCGACCCTCGACGATGCAGCCCGCGCCTCTGGCCAATTCCCGCTGCACACTCAGCAGGCTCTCCCTCACCCTCGGTAGCGCCGACACCGGCGAGGACATGGCGCCGACCTCCGGTAGCCGCACCTGCTCCTCGAGGTCAGCTCCGTCAACGAAGATGTGCTGCGCGTCGTCCACGCGCCGGAACTCGACGCTCATCTCCCCGGCCAGTGCGCCGATTTCCTCGGCGTCCTGCTCGACGCTCAGGCCCGCCTCCATCGCCAGGTACGCCACCGCCCGGTAGATCGCCCCGGTATCAACATAGACATATCCCAGCCGCTCCGCAACACCACGCGCGACGCTGCTCTTACCCCCGCCTGCAGGGCCGTCTATCGCTATCGTCAGCTTCCTGCCCACCGTTGCCTTCCCCTTGCCCCGGTCATCCGTACTCCCTCAGTCGGTCTCCGTGTCGGGATACAGCCGGTCGCGAAAGGCCTTCGCTTCTGCCAGCAGCCGCGCCACCTTGTCCCAGTCCTCTCTTTCGATGGCGGTGATGAAGTCACCTGTGACATCGCGCAACTGCCTCGCGGCCGGCAGCACGTTCTCCGCATTCTCGGCGAGAATGTCCCGCCACATCTCGACATCCGAGGCTGCTATCCTCGTCGTATCACGCAACCCGCCGGCGGCGAACCTGACAAGCTCATCGGGCTCTGCGCCACCGACGGCCAGACACAGAGCCGCTGAGCTGATGTGCGCCAGGTGGCTCGACAGGGCCAGTATCTGGTCATGGCGCTCTGGCTCAACTATCAGCGGGCGCGCACCGATGCCGCAGACGACTCGCTGCAGGCGCGCCAGTTCTGCCTCACCGGCCCGGCCCGGACAGAGCAGGTACGTCGTGCCCTCGAAGAGCTCGGCCGAGGCGCTGGCAGGGCCATGCTTCTCGCTGCCCGCCATCGGGTGCCCGCCGATGAAGGCCACTTCATCGCCCAGCGCACGCGCCGCCGCCTCACAGATTCCCACCTTCGTGCTGCCCGCGTCGGTCACCAGGCACTCCGCTGTCAGGTGCGCGGCAATCTGTGCCAGTACCGGCCTCATCGCGCGAACCGGCACCGCCAGATACACCAGGTCGGCATCCCCGACCGCCTCCGTCGCCTCATGCGTCGTCGCATCCGCAGCCCCGATGTCAATAGCAGTGGCGAGTGTCTCCGGCGAGCGGGCGACGCCCACAACATGGCCGAGCAGACCCGCAGCCTTGCCTGCGAGCGCAAAGCTGGCCCCGATGTGCCCCATCCCGATAATCGCTACTCGCTCGTAGAGCACGGCGACTGTTACTCCTTGTGCGCAGACTCTCCCAATTGCACGTCGAGTGCGGAGGCCAGCTTCCTGACTCTGTCCATGAGGCGCGCGAAATTCCGCGTCGTAAGCTGTTGCGCACTGTCACAGAGGGCGCGGTCGGGATGGGGATGCACTTCGATGACGACACCGTCGGCCCCCGCCGCCATCCCCGCCAGCGTCATCGGAGCGACCAGTGAGTGGTGTCCTGTCGAGTGGCTCGGATCAACGATGATCGGCAGGTGCGTCTCCCGCTTGGCCGCGGCCATCCCCGCAAGGTCGAGTGTGAACCGCGTGATCGTCTCGAAGGTGCGTATGCCCCGCTCGCAGAGTATCACATTGAGGTTCCCCTCCGAGGCTATGTACTCCGCCGCCTGCAGCCATTCCTCGACCGTCGCCGACAGGCCTCGCTTCAGCACTACCGGCTTCCCGGTCCTACCGACGTTGAGAAGCAGGTCGTAATTCTGCATGTTGCGCGCCCCGATCTGAATCGCGTCGGCGTACTCGGCAACTAACTCAATATGACTTGTGTCGCGCGCCTCAGTCACGATCGGCAGACCCGTCTCATCTCTGGCCGCGGCCAGAATCTTCAGCGCCTCCTCACCCAGGCCCTGGAAGGCATACGGCGAGCTCCGAGGCTTGAAGGCCCCCCCACGCAGGCATGTAGCACCGGCCGCCTTGACCGCCCGTGCAGCCTCCAGTGTCTGCTGCTCGCTTTCCACCGCACACGGCCCCGCGATCACCCCGAAATGCCCCCGCCCGAACGGAGCGTCCCCGATATACACAATGCTCGTCTCTTCCTGATACTCCCGGCTCACCAGCTTGTAGGGCCGCAGAATCGGCACCACGCGCTCCACGTTCGCCAGTCTCATCAGTTGCTGCGACACCGACCGTTTCTCGCCATCCGGAGTCCCGATAGCCCCGATCAGGGTGCGCTCGACCCCGCGCGAAATGTGATGGCCGTAGCCCCTGCTCTCCAGCGCATCTACCAGCCGCTGCACGTCTTCGTCGGTTGCCTTGCTGCTCATTACGATGATCATGTCGGATACCTTCTCGCATCTGCTGAGGCGTCACCGTTCTCCAGCGGCCGCCTCTCATCTTCGTTTTGTGTGATGAGCTCAATTGAGGAAACACAAAGGACGCGACGCCGCAATTCGCGCGGGCACCCACGCCAGACGCGTGGGTCAGTCTTCCCCGCGTACGTCGAACTTCGTGCGGACGCGCAACGTCCGCCCAGCGGCCTCCGCCTCTGTCTCTACCTACGCCTCCAGCGCCTCTGTCAGCGCCCTGATGAAGTGCTCGTTGTGCTTGCGCGTGCCGATGGTCACCCGTATCCACGTGTGCAGTCCGAAGATATCGCCGGTCCGCACCGTCACTCCCCGCCGCATCAGCGCATCGAAGATATCCCGGGAGTGATAGCCGGTGTCAACTAGGATGAAGTTCCCCTGCGTCGGCACATATTCCAGACCCAGCGCATCGAACTGCTCGTAGAGGTATGCCTTTCCCTCGGCAACCATCTGCGCCGAGCGGCGCACGTGTTCGGGGTCCTTGAGACTCGCGATCGCCGCCACCTGCGCTATCGAGCTGACATTGAACGGCTCTCGCACCAGCTTCAGCGCCTCGGCGACCGACTTCGCACAGGCACCATAGCCAATCCGCAGGCCGGCAAGCGCATAGGCCTTGCTGAAGGTACGCAGCACCGCCACTTTGCGTCCCTCCCGCACATATGTCAGCGCATCGGGATAGGTCGGATCATCAACATACTCGAAATACGCCTCGTCGAAGATCACCACGACGTGGTCAGGCATCCGGTCCATGAACTTCTCGACCTGCGCCGCCGACACGATAGTACCGGTCGGGTTGCACGGGTTGCCGATGAAGATGAGCTTGGTGGCGTCGGTTACCGCTGCCGCCATCGCCTCCAGGTCATGGTCGAAACCCTTCGCCGGCACCTGCACTGCGGCGCAGTCGCTCAGATATGCCGTGATCGGGTACATGGCGAACGGGTACTGTGAGAACATGACCTCTTCACCGGGATTGAGGAAAGCCAGGCCGAGCATGTGGATGACCTCATCGGAGCCGCGCCCGACGAGGATATTCTCAGGCAACACCTGCAGGTGCTCGGCCAGGGCCTCCGTCAGTTCGACACAGAGAGGGTCGGGATAGACCGCGGTGTCGGCCGCAGCGT